>NZ_BAAGGP010000088.1:0-11247 GCF_054658615.1 Pseudolactococcus yaeyamensis | reverse complement strand
GCTCAAAACGCGAGAAAAAGTTGGTTTTGAAGGGATTTTTTCAATATTGAAAGTTCGCTTGAAAAATTCAGCTTTATTTTCAGCATAAGTCACGATATCACAGAGTTGGTCTAAACCGCATAAAACGACGCACATGACGATGATTAGGACATCGCTTAAAGGATATTTAACATATCTTTCATCTCGTGAATCTTCTATAATCATAAATTTTTCTTGTAGTGTCATATTCTTCTCCTAATGGCAGTGTAGCATATTTTATTTATTTTGCTAGAATATTTTATGAAACGACCGTGTAGTGCATTTTTTTAGTCTAGGTTGTTCCAGCTGTTTAAAACTTGCTTAAAATAAAACTAGACGCATTTGTCTAGTCCCTTTATTGACCGCTTTATGATTTGAGAAAGCCGAAGATAGCGAGAATAAGTAAAGGCATGGCTAGCGCCACTGCAATCATAACATTCCGCTTCCAATGTGTCGCATCTGGTATCACACGACGGACATTTGAGATGATCGTCACGCTATTTTGCCACAATTCTTCGCATGTATAACGATCTTTCTCATTGACAATCACGGCTCCATCATCCTGAATATCAAACTGATTGCCCCAAAAAGTGATGGTCGGCGACACAGCAATCGTTCGGCGTGTTCCTTTGGCTACAGCTTCACCACCAGCAAGTGCGCCTTCATACTGTTGTATAAAGTGAGAAGGTAAATAACGTCGGTCGCCATTCTCAAAATCAAGCATCATAAAATTGTTAGGCAACATCGCTGCTTTTTTAACTTTAGGGATTTCTTCGCTCATGATTCTTTTCTCCTGAATTTCTAGAGTTAGAGAAAAAGCCACTTATCTCTAAATCTTCATAATTGACAACGTCTACCACTTGGCAGTTTCCCTTCAATCGTCACAATTAGATAACTACTTCGCTATCTAAGAAAACATTTCCTTAGAAACTTATCTTAATATTAATACAATTTTATTTCATTATCAAGAATAAAGTAACCCATGCTATCTTTAGTTCATATATGTTTTCTCACTGGCTAAATCCGTCACCAAATCTGGATTGTCTTGTTTAATCAGAGATAAAAGTTGCTTCACACACTCGTATCCACCACCAGATTCTTTGATTTCCAAACCATCTTCATAAGTAATACCTATAAGTTGCAAAAATTGCACTTCTCCATGCACTGTATTCAAAGTTGGTAATTCTGTATCTTGTGTGATTAACAAGGAAGCTATTTTAGAGTCTGCTCCTTGTTTAATCGGGCTACCATCACCAAGGACATATTCATTATCTGAAAAATACTTATCACTGGTAAAGGTATAACGTGCCAAGTTTCCCAACATATTCATGGCAAAGTGACATTCCTCAACACTATCAGCTTTTAGCTTAAAGGTCATTTCATAACCCCATTTACTATAAGTTTCACCATATCGTTCTGCATCAGCATAGAGCTGACTCACGCCATAGGTGACAATGTGGTAATAACCTTTATCCGATTGATAAATCAAGTAACCATCCAAATATTCCGTGCCACCAAATATCGCACGACTTGTCAGTAGCGTTCCAAGATGACTTGGCTCTTGACCAGGATAGAGTGCGCCAAATACCTCATCTATTGCCTGCCAACCTGGTGCATATTCCTCGTCTTCCACCCTTTCCTTGTACTCAGCAAAAGTAATCTGCCCTAACATATCAGCCTTTTCAATTACTTTCTCAATTTTCTCCTCTGGCGCTTTCTTTTTCAAAAAATCAAACAATCCCATGATACACCTGCCGTCTTCATTACAAAAAAAGAATTGTCAGTTCACTTTCGAACCTAACAATTCTATTTTTTTATTTCGTATAATCTTCAACCAAAGCCACAACTTCTTCCATTGTGGCACATTCAGTCAAAGCTTTGTTTGCCAATTCTTGCATTTTCACAGTGTCAAGACGTTTCATCAAGCTACGTGTTTGTAGGATTGATGTTGCTGACATTGAGAATTCATCAAGACCCATACCCACTAAAAGTGGTACAGCAGTTTGGTCTCCTGCCATCTCGCCACACATACCAGCCCATTTACCCTCTGCATGCGCTGCTTTAATCACGTTGTTGATTAAGCGCAAGATTGAAGGGTTATAAGGTTGGTAAAGGTAAGAAACTTGTTCATTCATACGGTCAGCCGCCATCGTGTATTGGATGAGGTCGTTTGTACCGATTGAGAAGAAGTCTACTTCTTTAGCAAATTGGTCAGCGAGCATTGCTGCTGCTGGGATTTCAATCATGATACCCACTTGGATGTCGTCAGCAACTGCTACGCCTTCAGCGAGCAAGTTTGCTTTTTCTTCATCGAAAAGTTTTTTAGCTGCACGGAATTCAGTGATCAATGCAACCATTGGGAACATGATACGAAGTTTACCATGAACAGATGACCGAAGCAAAGCACGCAACTGTGTACGGAACATCGCATCGCCACCTTCAGACAAGCTGATCCGAAGCGCACGGTAACCAAGGAAAGGATTCATTTCTTTCGGAAGATCGAAATAAGGGAGTTCCTTGTCTCCACCGATATCCATAGTCCGGACAACGACTGGTTTACCATTCATACCTTCAAGCACTGCTTTGTAGGCTTCATATTGTTCATCTTCAGTTGGGAAGTCTTGTGAATCCATGTAAAGGAATTCAGTCCGATATAAACCGATTGCTTCCCCGCCATTGTCATTCACGCCGACAACGTCTTTAGGTGTGCCAATATTAGCAGCCAACTCAAAATGTTTGCCATCAGCAGTCTTTGTTTCAGCATCTTTCAGCAAAGCCCATTCTGCTTTTTGATCAGCATATGCTTTACCAGCAGCGATAAAATCAGCTTGCTCAGTTTCTGTTGGGTCAATAATCACTTCACCTGTGATACCATTGACAGCCAAAAGTTGACCATCTGCCACAAGTGTTGTGATATTGTTTGTCCCAAGAACAGCAGGAATTTCAAGCGTCCGTGCCATGATAGCTGAGTGACTCGTCCGACCGCCGATATTTGTAATAAAGGCTTTAACGAATTTTTTGTCAAGTTGCGCTGTATCAGATGGTGTCAAATCATGTGCAACAACAATCACTTCTTGATCAATGGTTGCAGGACTTGGCAATTTCTTGCCAAGCAGATTTGCAAGCACACGTTTTGTAACGTCTTTGATGTCAGCAGCACGTTCTTGCATATATGGATTATCTTCCATACCTTCGAAAATCGCAATAAACATATCTGTCACTTCTTTAAGTGCTGTTTCTGCGTTTGTTTTCTTAGCGCGAATCGTTTCTTTCATTTGACCAATCATTTCTGGATCAGCAAGCACCATCAAATGGGCATCAAAGACCGCTGCCGCTTCGTTTCCTAGGCTTTCTACAGCTTTCTCACGGATAACGTTAAGCTCGCCTGTGCTTGCTTCAAGAGCAGCATCCAAGCGAGCTTCTTCGTTGTCGGTATTTTCGACAGTAACTGTCTCAAATGACAAATCCGGTTGAACAAGTAGATAAGCTTTGGCAACTGCAACACCGCTAGACGCGGCAATACCTGTAAGCTTTTCTGCCATGATTATTCTCCAGCCAATCCTTCTTTTGTCATTGTTTCAGTGATTGCAGCGATTGCAGCGTCAGCGTCAGCACCTTCAGCAGAGATTGTAACGTCAGCACCTTGACCAACACCAAGTGACATAACACCCATGATTGATTTAAGGTTAACTGATTTACCTTTATATTCAAGGTTGATGTCAGAAGTGAATTTTGAAGCTGCTTGTACAAGCAAAGTTGCAGGACGTGCGTGGATACCTGTTTCAGCTACGATGTGAAAATCTTTAGATGCCATGATTGCATTCTCCTTAGTTTTTTCGATAATTTTTTGACTTTAGTTATAGTTCAAAGCCATTACAAGAACAGTTTATCACAAAATGAAAAGGTTTGCAATAAAAACGCAACAATTATTTATAAAGTGTGCTATATCAGTTTTTCATGACACTTGCTACTTTTCAACGATATACTGTCTGACTAGACTAGTCTTTTATGAAAAACTCTCAATTTATCATCTTTAGTTATCAAAGAAATTACGAACTGTTTGATAACATCTTAAAACCAAGCAATAAAAAGGGCTGCACCTCGATTTTTTCGACTTATTCTAAAGTTTGGTAGATTTCGTTGACTAAGGCTTCTGTTTTATCCCAACCGAGACATGGATCTGTGATAGATTGTCCAAATAGATTGGGGGCATCTTGACGACCATCTTCTAAGTAAGACTCAATCATAAAGCCACGAACTGTTTGCTTAATTTTTTCGTTCCAATCACGATTAATCAAAGTCTGACGCACGATGCGAATTTGCTCAAGAAATTGCTTGCCTGAGTTATCGTGGTTGGTGTCGACCATAATGAAAGGATTTTCAAGCCCCAGTTTTTCATAAGCAGCAATGGCTTTGAGGAGATTATCATAGTAGTAATTTGGTTCGTTTTCCCCATGCTCATTGGTTGCACCACGTAAAATCACATGTGCCAAAGGGTTACCATCTGTATCCACTTCAGCATTGCCAAATAAGAAATTTTGCTTGTTTTGCGCGGCATGAATGGCATTGAACATGACACTCAAATTACCCGATGTTGGATTTTTCATCCCTGTTGGCGCATCAATGCCTGATGCCACAAAACGGTGCTCTTGATCCTCAACAGACCGTGCGCCAATGGCATGGTAGCTGACCAAATCGTCAACCATACGTAAATTAGACGGATAGAGCATTTCGTCAGCAGTCGTGAGCCCCGTCTGTGTAATCACTTTATAATGCAAGTCTCGAACAGCTTGAATCCCATTAATCAAATCAGGTAATTTTGAAGTGTCTGGTTGGTGCATCAATCCTTTGTAGCCATCACCATTAGTCCGTGGTTTTGCCGTATAGACACGCATGACCATAAAGACCCTGTCCTTCACTTGCTCTTGTAATTTTGCCAAGCGGTGGGCGTATTCCAAAACCGCTGCTTCATTATCTGATGAACAAGGGCCGATGACGAGCAAGATGCGGTCATCTTCACCTTTAATAATAGCATCTAACTCACGATCACGCGCTTCTTTTTGAGCTAAAATATCGCCTTCTAGTTTGGCGTGTGATTTAACGGATGCGATATCAATTGTCGCACCTTTTTGGTGAATTCCCATTTTTTAATCCTCTTCCTAATTATTATAAAATTCCGATAAACTAATTTAAACAAAAACTGAAGCAAGCTCCAGTTTCGTCGTCAAAATTTTGACTTGAATCAGCCCAATAGTTCAACCTGATATCTTCTTATAGTTCTTGATAAATTTCGTTAATCAGGTCTTCCGTTTTATCCCAACCAAGACATGGGTCTGTAATTGATTTACCGAAAACAACTGGCTCATCTTGACGCCCATCTTCCAAATAAGACTCAATCATGAAACCACGGACATACTTCTGAATCAGTGGATTCCATTGCCGATTAATCAAGGTTTGACGAACAATTCGGATTTGTTCCAAATACCGTTTCCCTGAATTATCATGGTTAGTGTCAATCATAATAAATGGATTTTCTAGACCCATTTTTTCATAAGTTGCAATCGCATCCAATAAATCATCTGTATAAAAGTTAGGGATATTTTTGCCATATTCATTCAAAGCGCCTCGGAGAATGGCATGTGCTAATGGATTACCTTCTGTTTCAACTTCTGTACGATTGAATAGGAAGTTTTGTGGTGCTTGAGCAGCATATATCCCATTGAACATAACATTCAAGTTACCTGACGTTGGATTTTTCAAGCCAACAGGGACATCAATGCCCGATGCCACAAAACGGTGTTGTTGGTTCTCAACAGAACGCGCACCAACTGCAATATAGCTGACCAAATCATCAATAATACGCAGATTCTCAGGGTAAAGCATCTCATCAGCAGTCGTTAATCCCGTCTCGGTAATGACTTTATAATGCAACTCGCGAACAGCCTTAATCCCATTCAAAAGGTTAGGTTGTGCTGTCGCATCTGGCTGATGAATCAGGCCTTTATACCCATCACCATTAGTTCGTGGTTTTGCCGTGTACACACGCATCACCATGAAAATTTTATCTTTGACAGTTTCTTGTAATTTAGCCAAACGACGCGCATATTCAAGTGCTGCTGCTTCATTATCTGATGAACAAGGACCGATAACCAACAAAATACGGTCATCTTCTCCATTGATTATGGCTTCTAACTCGCGATCACGGGCATCTTTCAAAGCTTTAGTTGCCGCTGAAAGTTTGCCTAATTCTTTGATTTCTTCTATCTCTAGTTTTTTAGAAATTTCTTTAAATGTCATTTTTTTACTTTCAATCTTTAACTGAGTAATCCGCCTTAGACTTCCTACTCTCAAGGAATTGTCTTCAAAGCACATGGTGCTCAAAAAAACTTGCAACTTGCTTTGGCTATCTTTAAGCGATTTGCGCACGACCATGGCAATTTTTAAATTTCTTACCTGAACCACATGGACATGGAGCATTACGTTTCACATTTGAAAAGTCCAAACCTGTTGTCTCAGCCTTTACTACTCCCGAGGCAACATCTGTCAGATTTTCTAGCGAAGCCGTTGTCACCACTTTAGGACCATTATCTTGTTGAATCGTTGTTTGCGGGTGAATTTGTGCTTTCATCATCAAACGTGTCACTTCAAACTCGATGGCACCGACCATGTTGTTGAACATCGCAAAAGCTTCTTGTTGATATTCAACGAGTGGATTATTTTGTGCATAACCACGCAAACCAACACTTTGACGCATTTGATCTAGTTGGTCAATGTGTTCTGACCAGTTAGTATCAACAGTTCTCAGGATGACCGCTTGTTGGAAACTTAATTGACGCTCTGGTTCAGCTAATTTGTCCATTTGTTCGGCATAAATCACCTTGACTTTACCAAAAATCAAGTCCTTGATGACAGATAAACTCAAACCATCAAGCTCAGCCGCTGTCACCTCACCATCTGGTAGGAAACTGCTTTCGACTTGAACGATTAAATCTTGTGTCCCTGTTTCATCTAGCTTCCCCAAAGGCGCTTGACCTGTGACCAGACGTTCAATCGTCCGTTCAAACATGCCAAAAAGTTCTGGTGTCAAATCTTCTTTCGCTGTGATGACTTCATAACGCTGTTGATAGATGACTTCACGTTGCTCACGAATCACATCATCATATTGCAAGACTTGTTTACGAGAATCGTAGTTATTGCCTTCAACACGTTTTTGTGACGCTTCAATCTGGTTGGTAATCATGCGAGATTTAATGACTGCATCTTCACCTTCCAGTTTGAAACGTTCAAGCACAGCAGCCACACGCTCACTACCAAAACGGCGCATTAAATCATCTTCAAGTGACAGATAAAATTGTGACACACCCGGGTCACCTTGACGACCAGAACGACCACGTAACTGATTGTCAATCCGACGAGATTCATGGCGCTCTGTCCCGATAACAGCCAAGCCACGATACTCCACCTCAGGATGATCGACAACACCAGCGCCTAACTTAATATCGGTACCACGTCCCGCCATATTGGTGGCAATGGTTACTGCACCCTTTTGGCCGGCATTCATAATAATTTGAGCTTCTTTGAAGTGATTCTTAGCATTCAAAACTTCGTGTGGAATACCAGATTGAACCAATTTTTGAGAAATAATTTCTGAGGTTTCCACACCAACTGTCCCAATCAAAATCGGTTGTCCTTTGTCATGACGGTCTTTGACATCACGGACAACAGCCGCAAATTTTGATTCAATCGTTGGATAGAGCAAGTCTGGATGGTCTTCCCGAATAACTGGCATATTGGTCGGAATTGGGATGATTTGCATATTATAAATTTCACGGAATTCTTCCGCTTCTGTTTTAGCTGTCCCTGACATCCCTGCCAATTTTTTATACATTCGGAAATAGTTTTGATAAGTAATAGACGCCATGGTCTTAGACTCATCTTGGATTGGCACACCTTCTTTTGCCTCAATCGCTTGGTGGAGACCATCAGAGAAACGACGTCCTTCCATCGCACGACCTGTAAATTGATCGACAATCAATACTTCTTGACTTTCGTCGACCATGTAGTCGAAATCAAGAGACATGATATAGTTGGCTCGCAAAGAGTTATCTACAAAGTGCGTCAAGGCAGCATTTTCAAGGTCATAAAGATTATCAATCGCAAAAAAATTCTCTGCTTTATCAATCCCTTCCTCTGTCAAGCTAATTGTTTTAGACTGGACATCAACCTTATAATCATCGCCTTCTTCGTAGTCTTCTCGACCATTTAAAGATTTGACAAATTGATCTGCCCGATAATAAAGCGCACTCGAGCTTTCAGCCTGACCTGAAATAATCAGCGGCGTTCTTGCTTCATCAATTAAAATTGAATCCACTTCATCGACTAAAGCAAAATTCAATGGACGTTGCGACATTTCTTCAAATGTCGTCACCATATTATCACGCAGATAGTCAAAGCCTAACTCAGAGTTAGTTGAATAAGTTATATCGCAAGCATAGGCTTCACGTTTTTCAACCGCTGATTTAGTTGATGAGTTAATCCCCACAGTTAAACCAAGCCAGTTATAAAGTTCCCCCATTTCAGTCGCATCACGCGCTGACAGATATTCATTGACCGTGACAACGTGGACACCTTCACCAGCCAAAGCATTTAAATAAACAGGCATGGTCGCAGTCAAAGTCTTACCTTCACCAGTACGCATTTCGGGGACATCACCATTATGAAGGACAATCCCCCCCATAATTTGGACATGATAAGGAAAAAGACCTAGAATCCGTTTAGCACCTTCGCGGGCAACTGCAAAGGCTTCATAAAGTAAGTCATCTAACGTTTCACCGTTTTGATAACGTTGCTTAAATTCAGGTGTTTTGGCTTGAAGTTCGGTATCAGACATCGCCGCATAAGCCGCTTCATAACTTTCTACCTTTTCTGCCATTTTATGCAATTTTTTTAATTGTTTTTTATCATTTTCAATTATTTTTTGAATAATATTCGCCATTTCATCTCCTAAAGGGTCTTAGTCATTGTCTTAAAACAATGTACTCTTACCAATTTTACCATTTTGTAACTTAAATTTCAATTAAAAAAAATCACCCGAAGGCGATTTTGAATAATTCATTAATTTGGATAAATATAAGTTACTGCTCCTGGATTAAACAAACCGCCACGGTGATCATCAATATAGCGTTTACCTGCATAGTTTGATTCTTGAACAGCAATTTGACTACCACTTACTTGGTAGACAACAGCAACGTGACCATAACCACCTTGCCAGACAACGATTGCCCCAACTTGTGGGGTAGAGCCTGTACGGAAGCCAGCTGCGGCTGCTGATGCTGCCCATTGGCCACCATTCCCCCAATAATTGCCTGCCCAAGGTGCAAGTTGTTTCGCGCCCCAAGTACATTCTCCTACTGGGTAAGTATTATCACTACTTGGTGGTGTTGGTTTTGGAGGTGTCGGACTGGGTATATAACCACCACCACCGTCAGGGTCAGGAACATTATTATCAACAGAAACCCCATTATCAGCTTGATCTTTCGCTTTAGCTGCGGCATCAGCCACCTGATCGTTATAAGCTTTTTCACGCGCTGCAGCTGCGGCTGCTTCAGCCTGTGCGGCTGCTTTTTGTTCCAGAAGTGATGCTTTGTCGCCTTCAGCTGTTGCACGTTCTGCCGCCAAGTTCAACTGAGCCACTTTAAGCTGTGCTTCCTGTGTTTCAAGCGTTTTAGCTTGGTCAGCCATTTGAGCAAGCAATTTGTAGCCTTCATTTGCTTTCGCCTGATTTGATTTTACAGCTTTATCCAAATCAACTTTAGCAGTTTCCTGCTGTTTCATCATGTCGTTATTGGCTTTCACAACCGTTCTCATAGCTGAAATGCGTGTCACAACATCTGATAGAGATTTAGAATTGATGACAGCATCCACATATGATGTTGCTGAGCCATCTGTTTGTGCTGAACGTGCTTGCGCTTTAAGTGCTTCATCACGTTCTTTAATTTCTTTTGTTAAATCGACAATTTTAACTTGCAGTTTATCGGATTCTTTAAGTAAATCGTCAGTCTCTTTTTTTAGTGTTGCTTGTTTTGAGCTCAAGCTAGTCACTTGCGATTGAATCCCTGCGACTTCAGATTGCGCAGCTGCTTCAGCAGATTTCGCCGAAGCAATCTTGGCATCCTGACTTGCGATTTTATCGTCCGTTTCATCGGCCACAGCAACCATTGCTGTCGATACAGATGTTAAAACAACTGTCGATAATAAAAGCGCTGATAATATTTTTTTCTTCATTATAGTTTTTCCTCCAAAGGATAACACGTTTTTGGTTCAGTTTTAATTATACGCTTTCAAAGCACCATTAATGTTACAATCATGTTACAGTTTGGTTTTCATTTGTAATGCTTTCTTAGCTTTTGTTATCCCATAAAATTTTTCTAAGGGTGATTGCAAAACAATGGCAAAGAAAATATTGAGACATAAACTAGGCGCTATCTCATAAATAATGTAATCCGCAAATTTGAAATTTGAAATTTGAAATCCCAAGATGATAGCACCTGATAAGAATTCAAAAGCTGTCACAATGATAATCACAGTAAAGATACGCGTCAATCGATTTGCAAAAACTGTTTGTCTAATATTATACACAAAAAGTGCAATCAGAGGAAGCAATAAGCTCGCGATACCATAAACACCGATATAATAGCTATCATAGATTAGTCCAATGACCAAAGCAACGATGACCATGTAATGGTAACTATGCTGCAAAATACTATAGGTCAGAAAAATCAGCAGTAAACAAGAGGTCATAGTTGTGGCATTTGTACTAAGCAACTGCGTTAGCTGACCATCCAATAACATCACAATAAGGAGGATGAGAGGCGTGAAGAATTGAAAGGAGAAACGACTCATATTTTTCCACCTCTTCCAAAAACTCTACAAATCCCACTGTTATCACGTTTTTTGTAAATATTTTTTTTGAACATTTATCTTTATTTCCCTCATATTCCCTATTTTTCATTCATTTTTGCCCAGAATTGCCCAGAATTTTCAAGTCACTTTTTATTAAATAACATCCTAGAAAACTCTTGTTAAGATTACTTTTTTATAGTGCAATCTTGTTCAATTCCTTAACTGCGACATCAGACATTTTTTTGGTAACGTGCGTATAGATTGAAGTTGTAATCTTAGGGTCTCTATGCCCTACCCTCTCCATTATAGCAGTTTGACTAACACCTG
>NZ_BAAGGP010000087.1:0-11799 GCF_054658615.1 Pseudolactococcus yaeyamensis | reverse complement strand
AAATTAGCTCTTTCTGCTTTGTCCCTCTCATCTGACTGTTTGTTAGACAAGAGATTATTTCTTCATTTTGGTCCATTGTGTTTTAATTGAGATATTATTCTTTTTTATAAAAGAGATACCAAGAAAAACTAAGGTAAGTGCTATCAAAAATTTTTTCATATGACTCTCCTCCAAAAATGATTCACATCAGATATAATCAGAAATCAAGTCCAGTAGTACTGACTTACTATGAAGCCCTGTAACACGCTTAACAACCTCATTATTCTTTTTCAAAATCAAAGTTGGAACTGATATAACCCCAAAAGATTGAGCAGTTTTGGGATTTTCGTCTACATCAATTTTAACAATTTTGATTTTCTCTGATAATTCTTCTTCAAGTTTCTCTAATACTGGTAAAAGCGCTCGACATGGTGAACACCATTCACCAAAAAAATCAATCAAAACTAAGCCTTCGTTTGTTTCATTTATGAATGTATTATCTGTAATTGTAATTGGCATTTTCTACTCCTTGTTATAAAATGTATCTTCAATTTGAATTTGGTAAGCTTTAACTTCTTCATTTGCTAGTTGAATCGCTTCTTCTAGTGACATAACCTGCGGCAGATGATAAAGTGACATGATTTTTTCTAATCGTTCGGCAATTGTCCCACCTACAATGTGATAGTCTATCTCTAACTCATCAAGTGTTTGAAGAAATAAGGTATCAGACTGCTTTCTAAACGCTTCAGATACTGGTCTATGTCCATCTTCTTGTAGCGGAAATTCCACAGGCAGATGGATAAAAGAATCATAGGTACTTTTCGCATGGTCTTTAACCACACACCCTAACTGATAGATAACTTCTTTTAACGTTTGTAAGGTATCTTCTGAAACTACCTGACTGTTTCGATCATTTGGGTTGATGCCAACAGACATTCTCACAGTGCCATAAATCCATTCATGTAGTGAAGAACCATCTGATACAAAGGAATCTAAATGACTTTCTGAAACCGAACGCTCCGCAAATCGTCTAATGCCCAATTGAAACAATTCTAGTGCAGTACATTCTTCCAATTTTTTGCCGGGCAATGCAAGTGGTAGAATTTCTCGCATTGTTTTGGCGTGCGTTCTACTTAATTCAGTCAAATGTGCTAAAGCGAGTGTAGTTGTTGTTTTTCCTGTTGAATACGTCCCTGACATTGCTATTTTCATACTAAATTATCTCCTCTGGTAAAATATGTGCGAGTGAATATTGAAAATTGTAATTATAAAATGTACCTGCTAAGTCAACCATTCGCCATTTTCCTTCTTTCATTCTGATAACTTTGCTTTTCTCAACCTTTATCATAGAGGGTTGAAACATATCCTGACTAGCATGATGCCTCTCAATTTTTATTTGTCGCATCCATAGTGTCTGACTGTTCTTTCGATTCAGGTCATCCATTTCATAAAGCAAAACTTGCGAAAGTTGCGCAATGGCGACAATACAATCCAAAACTGAGGGTGTCAGATTTGATAAGTAGGTCGCATCTAAACCCTGATGATAATTGAAATCAAAAATTTGATTACTTACCTCTATTTCAGCTTTAGAGATTAAATTATCACAATCTGTTTCGATATTTTTGATTTTATGTTGGGTTTGACGATACATCTCACCAAGATAGCGTGATGCTGGATTTCCCAAGATTTCTGCCACATCTCTAAAATGATGGCTTAAGAAAGTTTTGTTAGTGTTAAGGTTTGTGGGCATCTCAATTTCAGAGTAAAAAACAATATTGCCGATTTGCCCACTAAATTTATGCTCATCATATAGAACCCCTGAATTAACCGAATGCTCGATTTTACAAGCCACCTGACTTAGATTCTCCAAAACACCATTCTTGGCTTTTAAATGCAAACGCTTGATAAAGAGGTCACTTCGTGAAACTAACGCCAAACCGAATTGTTGGGTCAAAAAACTTTCACACAACTGTAAACCGATATATGTCGCATCAATTGTGCTCAAATGAGGAACTAACTCTGTTTCATTATCTTTCCTAGACCACGAAAGAGGATAATGAATCGTCGTAGTTGCACTGATAATATCATCTGCTAGAATAAGCTCTAAAATATCATAAGTAACTTGCTTGTATCCGCTACCAAAATATCGTGTTGCTTTATCCCCTAAGATATCATCAATATCTTTAAAAAAGTTCATATTCACAATTTTACCCCGTTTCTATTATTGCAAGATGCCGTAACATCAGAAATACCTAATAGGCTGTTCAGAGTACTGTTATGTCGTGACATAACAGTAAAGGGTGTACCCTTTACAAAATTCGACTTACTTTTGAACAATCGCAAATTTTTTCCACTTGCCACTTTGAAAACGAACAATGAAACAGATAAACCGAAATGTCCAATCCATCAACATGGCAAGATAGATACTGTACACACCTAAGCCAAAGCCATAAGCTAGAATGTAAGAAAAAGCAATTCTAAAAACAAACATAGAGAAAGCTGAAATCATCATCGGGAATTTCACATCTCCTGCGGCTCGAAGGGAGTTAGGTAGTGCAAAAGAGATAACCCATACCGTAACCCAACCAATGATATGAAGCAACATGATAGTGTAAGACATCTCAAAGGTTTTAGGCGAAAGGTGATACAAGCTTAAAATAGGTTTAAGTAGCACAAACAAAATCAGATTCATCCCCAACATCAAAACCGTTGACATTTTTAATAAGGAACGAGTATAGAGTTTTGCTTGTTCGAATTCTCTTGCCCCGATACATTGTGCCACAACTGTCGTAATCACAAGCCAAAAGGCTTGCCCCGAAATTGTTGCAACATTGGTTAAACTACCTGTTACTGCATTTGCTGTAATCGCTCTTGTTCCAAAAGTTACAATCAGACCTGTTAGAATAATTTTTCCAATTTGAAAGACTGAGCTTTCCAAACTAAAGGGAATACTAATCTTAAAAATCGTTTTCATCATTGACCAGTCTACACGCCAAAAATCATAGCGACGAACAGCAATAGGTAAACTTGGTTTTCTTAGAAGAATAATAATAACTACTGCTGCAACCATTCTTGAAATGAACGTTGAAAAACCTGCTCCAAATGTCCCCCATTTAAAAATGTAAATGAAAAGTACATTTAAGAAAATATCAAAAACAGCCACAATAAGTGATGTGTTCATGGCAATTCGAGTATTTCCCATTGATCGAAATAGCCCCGTAGCTGAGCTATAAATAGCAATAAAAGGAAAAGAAAGTGCCGTGACATAGAGATAAATTTTTGCATTTCGTAATACCCCACTGTCTATCTTTCCAAATATTGTGGATAATAATTGTTCATTCAGTGCCAGACAGACCATCATAAAGAAAAATGAAAGTAAAAGACTAATAATCAAGAGCTGTTTCGATGCTTTTTGACTATCCCTAGTATTTTTATTCCCTATGTACTGCCCAACAACGATTGCACCACCTGTCGCAAGAGCTGTAAATAAAAATATCAAAAGTGTGTTCATTGTATCTACCAAAGAGACACCAGAAACTGCTTTTTCTCCTGCAAAGGACACCATCATGATGTCAAACATACCCGCCGATAGCAACAAGGCTTGTTCAATAATTAAAGGCAGAACGATTTTTCTTATGTCTACCTTTGAAAACAACCCTACTTCAAATAAATTTTTACTGGTTACTTGAACGCTTCCTATTTCTTTTTCCATACTTACCTCACTTTTCCTGTTACTTTTTCAACCCACTGTGAATCCAATAAAATCGGACGTCCCACACCAACTAAATCAACTTCTTTTTCCTCTAGTTTTCCTAATAGTTCTTCTTGACATCGCACTTCTGCTTTCTTAGCACTAGATTGATTTAGAAAATCTGGACTTCGTATCAAGGCTTTCACAATCGTTGTCACATCTTCACTAAAGGGAATAGTTGAGCCAATACTTCCTGTCGTTATTACTGGCTTGTTCACTATTTTCTTAACCCATGTCGTTAAAGTTCCTTCGACATTTCGAAAAGCATCATCTCTAAAATCAAGAGCTGAACAATCAAATATATCTACACCTGCTTTAGAAAGAGGTCTAATAACATCTGTTAATGCTTCTGGCATTCCGCACAATCTTGCTTTAAAATCATACATTTGAAATTGCGAAATTTTAAATAGAATAAGGAAATCTTCTCCGAGTGCTTGTCTACAAGCGCTAACAACTTCTTGGGCAAAAGCAACTCGGTTCTGACCATAGCTATCTGTTCTCAAATTTGTATCTTGACTCAAAAAATTATGAATCAATCCACTATGTCCGCCTTGAATCTCAATTCCGTCAAAGCCTGCCTTTTTAGCATTGATAGCTGCTTGTGAAAAACATGAGATAATCTCCAAAATGTCCTCTCGAGCGATAGGCTTGCCAACAATATTCCCAGCAATCACACCAGATGGTGTCGTTGTTGCCACATTCTCTGTTGTGCATAATTTTCGATAGCCACCACTATGCCATAGCTGAGCGATAATTTTACTTTTCTGTCTGTGAACTTCATCTGTAATGTTTTGCCAAGCTAAGAGTTGTTCAGTTGTTTCAATCTCAGGCATACCCTGAAAATTAGGAGCAGTTTCATGTGCAATGTTAATGGCGCCTGCAATAATAAGTCCGACACTTTTAGCTCTATCCGCATAAAAGCGACTATTATTATCTGTTGGTATACCATTGTTTATAATTCCTGTCGGTACTGCAGATAGAACAATCCTATTCTTCAAGGTTAGTTTTTCAGAATAAAAATTGCTCAGTAAGATTTCTTCCAGTCTTTCGTCCATGCCAATTTCTCCTTTACTTCGCTCTAAATACCTAATATAGATAATAAATATCTTTAATAGGTCTATTTATTCTTTTTATTTGATATGTCAATAGATGTTTGAATTATTTTATCAGCTTATATTTTTTACCTAAACTCTAGAACACATTGACATAATCGAAGAATTATCTTATTATAATTAAGGAATATAGATTTTTTAGGTATATTTAATGTCTATAATAAAGAAAATCTAATCAGAAAAAGGAAGTCAATATGAAATTTAAATCAGGTATTGAGCAAAGCATTTATATCTTACTTATCTTAGATAGAACGCCACAAGGCTATGCCATAACTGCAGATGACATCAGTAATCGTTTAAAACTTTCCCCTTCTTATTTAAAGAAAATGATGAAACTTTTAGTACACGAGGGACTAATTCTATCTTCAACAGGAAAAAAAGGCGGGTTCTCTCTTGCCAAACCACTCTCTGATATCAACTTAGCTAATATCTTTGATGCCATAGAGGGACGAGGCGCTTTTTTTCATGAAACAGACCTCATCTCAAACTTGGTTGGTGAAGATAGTCCGACTACTAAAAAATGTTCTTTAAGTATTGTGATGGAAACTATTGAGGATGATTGGCGAAAAATTATGGAAGAAGTGACACTAGAAGATTTAGAGAAGAAGATTGTATTAGAATATGACACGACTAAAATTGATACGTGGATTCAAAGTGTCATCAACGATGGCACATAAAATGAAAGTTTTTCATTGTTAATATCACAAAAGAAACCAACGCCTAAAACTTGCGTTGGTTTCTTTTGTCTATTACGACAAGCATTACTCAGGAAAATCAAATTTTGGATACGTGATAGTCTGAATTTCATTGTCAATCTGTATTTGTAATTCTTTTTCTGATTCGTTTATAAATCCTTCAAATAATACTTTTTCTATATCCTCAGCGTTGAAAAAGAAAGTTTCTTGTGAGGTTTGTCCTTGCAGATATAAGCAACCTGCATAGTCAAAATATCCGATGTCCCCTCGCCTATTATATAACGGAAATCTTGAGGTAATCATTAACAACTGCTCTTTCTCCCGAGCTAAGCGGATAACTGTTCCAATTGGTAAAAGCTTCATTTCACATCATCCTTAAAATTATTTTTCAACGCCATATAAGCGCTTCTTTTTTTGTTAAAATTAAATTCCATAATAAAAATGACAGTTGTAATCACAAGTAATAGGCTTGTTAATAAGTTCATCAAATTCTCGTTAAAAAAGAAAAGATAAGTTAAAACAAGCAAGCATAAAAATAGTAAAAATGGTATAAAGAGCAACATCATCTTTTTAGTATCTTTCAAATAATGACTGACTTCTTTCGCTGAGATAATAACGACTGAATACTCTCTACTCTTAAATCTTTTATAAATTTGACTTAGTATTAAACCTAAAATGATACCTACTCCCACTACCAAAACTGGTGCATAAGAAAATAGCACCTCTGGAACTTGAACAGTTTCAAATAGCTTTAAATATCTCGTTAAGATAACTGAACCTAAAGGGATCAAAAAGATAGGATTGAAATTCTCAAGTTCACTCGCATAAAATGCCCGCAACTCAAAATTGTAGTACAATAATTTATTCGTCTCATACTTGTTTGAGATTAAAACATAATCATCATTTTTCTCCAAAATCACATCACCCCCAACTAAAAAGGCCACCTATGAAATCTGATACTTTTTCAGTAAAACCATCATATGCCACATCTATCAAGTTACTAACTGCGGAACCTGCAATTGTCCCTAGTACTAGCGCTGGAAGTGCTGGAATACCTACACCCACAATCACAGTATCTATGATAATACCTGCACCAAAATGAAGTAGGGTTTTATTAACCGCATCTACTCCATTTTCTCCGTCAACAACCTGCCCAACAAAATCAACGACACAACCAATGATAGGCATTGCTTTTCCTAGATTTTTGGAAATCGTTCCACCCATATGCAAGGCAGAACCAATTTCTGTGCCTGTATTTCTCGCACTGGCATTATAAAATGTTGTTGCGATGATCTCGCCATGTTTATTAAAATATTCTTCAATCCCTGATAACGATAAATCCTGAATGAGCCCCAAGCCATTCTCTTCAAAAAATGCTTGTAACACATTCGCCTTATCCTTTTCAGAAGCCAGTTCTAATTTCGCTTGTAATTCTGCTTTTTCTTTATCAGACAATTTATCCAGAAATTTTTCAAGTTCCTTTTCTTTATCATCCCTATGTTCGTTCCATTTCTCATGTAAAGGCTTTGCCCATGATAGACTGATTCTATTCATCTCAAATCTAACCGTACTAGCGTTCCATGCTTTACTTTGCCCAATCGCAGACAGACCAGTACTAACCAAATCTAGGACAGACTCAACATTAGCAAAAATAGAAGGAGAGTAGGCATTGAACTCTCGCAATTTCTCCAACTTCCTCTGTAATTCAGAAATCAGATGTTGTGTTCGCATGATGCTTCGTTCCATAGCGAAATCTTTTATTTCTGCTTTTTCTAAGGAATCAATCGCACGATATTGTAATTCTAACACGTTTTTTGCGTCAGCAATCTGTTGTTCAAGTACTGCTTCATCTAAGTCAATCCCCTCAACCTTCGCCACATATTCATCTGGAAAACGTCGATGTGCTTCTGCCAATTCTTCACAAGCCAGTTGTAAACCGTTGATTATCGGCGGATAGACTGTCGTAAAATAGGTTTTGGCGGAATCATAGGTTTTACCAGATAATGGTGCATTCAAAAAAGCTGTACAACTATCTGTTATGCCACCTAGTGCTTCACGATACGCATTAGCTATTTGTATGACGCCGCTTGATTGCGCCTGAACTTCACTTAAATACATCTTGATTGACATATTTTCTATTCTCCCCCTTCAACGCTACCTCTCGCTTTTCTTCTAAATAAATTTTCTTCCGAATTTTTTAAAATTTCTAACTCTGAGCATAAGGTCTGCGTATGATTTTCAAATGTCTCTAAACTCTGTCGTTTATCCCCTAGACTGTCACTTGCCATTTCAGATAATAGCGTTTATGCCAATAGTCTGAGATTGTTCGAAATAGGCGTTCTTCATAAAAATAAGGTTCTTTCAGCTCATCTTCTAACTCAGATGCCTCTCGAAGTTTTCGCAAAACATCCTCTTGTTTTTCCTCAGTCTCTCGTAGTTTTCTTGAAAGAAGTATTTCTTCATTATATTGTTTTTCTACTTCTTTCATAAGCGTAAATCTCCAATAGGATCAAATTCTGTCGATTGTTCTTGGTCTACCCGAGCAAATTCTGAAGCAACAGAAGTTACATTTTGAATATCTCCATTAAATGTGGAGACAAGCGTAGTAATAGATGTCTTAACTGATCGAACGCTCTGTCTAGCATTTGTATTGCCTATCACAGTTGTCTGTTCTGCTTTGGTTTGTGATGCTTGAATACTTGATAAGGTATTAGCAGCCCTAGACATTTATCCTGCATGATTAGAAGCAACAGAAAAACTGCTGTTCAAGTCACTCATTGATTTTTCACACCCTTTGTTAGATTTTCTCTATAAAATGAATAGAGTAAAATAAGTTTACCATGTTCGAATAGAAAATTGTATTGTTATTTTTAAATTTATAAGCTAGAAGAGAAACACTAATAAAATAGGGACTTGTCCTTTTATCTGTTAATAAACGTTTAATCCTACATAAAATTATCAAAAATAAAACTGAGCGAAGTAGGCAATCTTCACTCAGTTTTATTAGACGCATTATTCAGATTTAAATGTTTTCATATCCGATTTGTCTTTTGGGATTTTGTTAGGTTTTGGAATTGGCTTTTCCATTTTTAGTTCTCTTGCTTTTTCATCTGCCTGTACTTTATGATAAACAATACCTGCAATCACAGCACATAACATGACAATCAAGATAACAATTCCTTTATTTCTTTTTTTCACTGTCATCTTCCTTTTTCCCTTCCTTTTCGATTTTTTCAAGTTCTTCTCGCATCAACTTTTTAGTCTTTTCTACCAACTCTCTTGGAGCTTTGATTTGGTTCATTGTTTCGATATATTCACTTTTCATGATAGACACCTTTCTCCTATACTTCTTGTTTCATTTTTCGCATTGAGAATTTGTTCCATCCCATTAACAGAAGCATGCCTCCAAACAAACCAATCATAAAGATAAGTGGTGAACGATAGTCAAAGTTTTTCGCATTGTCAAATGCCTTTCTCTCAGGTGTTTTATTCTCTGATAGGATAGGCTTCGCAAAGAAATCATAAATCGCATTAGTATCTGCGCCTTGTGTTCTCGTGTTTGCCAAGACTTGTGAGAAATTTGTATAGTAGTTTTTACTTGCCCCTAAATCAAATGACCCTGTGTCAGCTAACTTGTTTGTATTACTTAAAACTTTTTGAGCATCAGCTTGGGTCGTATTCGCCGAGGCAACTAACATCTCAAATTCATTTGAATTATCTTGCACAGTCTGAGCGCTCTGTGCAATACTTTTACTTGTCTCACTACTAGTACTGATAAGGGCATTCAGCTGTTCATAAAGGTCATTACTATTATTGATATAGATAGCTTCTTCATCTCTACTGTAGCCTTCCCAATTTTTTACCTCAAGTTGTTTGACTTCATTGACTTGCCAACCTTGATATGTTTTATCAATACTAGATAGTGTATCTTCATTCCAAGATTTATAATGTTGGTAGTTTGTATCAATCAAATTCACTGTTTTATCACGCCAATTTTGAAGTGATTGCAAAGTCGAAGGAAAATAATCTTCTGGAAGTTTGGCTGACAAGTTATCTTTATCTAATCCTAATGCTTTAATTACCTCATCTAATTTTTTGATAAGGTCTATCACTTCTTTAATGCTCTTTTCCCCTTGTTGCAAGAATGAAGAAACATCTTGATTACTCAACTTTTTAGAAATGAAAGCAGTATTCATATTGCCATAAAGATTGAAAACCGAATCGTCTGCAGAAGTTTCAAAATCACCTATACTTTTCGCATTTTTCAAATCGACATAGGATTTATCTGGTGCAGCATAGAAAGTCGCAATGAGATTGGCTGTCAGGTCTATTTTATTAAATAAGTTAGTCAGTTCATCAAAGGATTTAATGCCAACATATTGAGAATAGCTCGCCAAACTATCTCTTGTAGCAAAAACAAAAGTTAGAGTTGAGCTATAAACCAGCTCCTGTCCATTTTTCCAAGCTACCTCAAATGATTCAGAGTTACTCTCATCAAGCGTTACTGTTAATGTAACCGTATATTCAACAATGTCATCAGAAGTATTTTCAAGTACAATCTCACGTTTTCCATTGAGATTTTTTGAACTAGCCACTCTTTTTTTCACTTCAACTTTTGCTTCTGAAGGACTATCTGTCGTACTCCCACCAGTATCTGCCTCGTCTGTAGTGCTACCAGCGCCCGAGCTACTTGTATCGCCTCCGTTGCCTGACTCATCTGTACCACTACCATCACCCGAGCCACTTGTGTCGCCTCCGTTGCCCGACACATCTGTACCGTTACCATCACCTGAGCTACTTGTGTCGCCTCCGTTGCCCGACACATCTGTACCGTTACCATCACCTGAGCTACTTGTGTCGCCTCCGTTACCTGCCCCATCTGTAGCACCACCATCTGGCGCAACTGTCGTTCTACCAGTTTCTACACTTCCGACATCTGAAACAGAACTCAAAAGTGAATTAGAGATATAAGTCGTACGAGGTGGCACTTTAACAGTTAAAACCTGCGTCATCTCGTGCGTAGCAGCTCCATCTTCTTCTGGGATTGAGGCAAGTGCGACATTCCCAGTCGTTAATTGATAGGCATTTGCATATTTTTGAATGACATCCAGCTCAGCCTCGTATTTGTCTTTCGTTTCTTGCGTGATAGACTTTCTTTTTAATAGCGTATCCAGTTTGTAGTCCGAAACATTAACAGAAATCTGGCTAATCAAATCTTGAATCGACTTGATAGCTTTTTTATCATCTGTTAAAGGTAAATTTCTATCCTTGACAAAAGAGTTTTGAACTTTCTTTGCCAAAGCTTCCCTAGCAAAAGTAGAATTTATTACGAGTTCAGACTGTTCCTTATAATTATCTTTTGTGATAGGTAAATCAGTATCGAAAAATTGCGCATAGAGGTCTTTTTCAACATCTAAAAGCTCGTCTCGTTTTCCCTCCAAAACAGCAACTTGGTCAGTTAAATCTTGTTCAATCCCTTCATTTGTCGTATTGTAGGATTTTACCTTAGTTTCAAGGTCTTCAAGATTTTTCTTGTATTCTTCAAAAGTTTCATCACTTGTGCCATCACGTTCTTGGAAGTTCAAAAGAGACATGCGTTCCAAAATATTTTGATTTTGACTTGTAAATTGAGAGTAATAAAAATCTTGATTTTGTTTAGCCTGATTCTCAATTCCTTTATTAGCATTCAATACATTTTGATTGGCAATCTGTTTTTGTAATTCAAAATAAGCATTGACATCTGAACCTTGCTTGGCAAAACTATCACTTGTTTGTGTCAATGTTTTAGCCGTCATCTCCGTGAAACTATTGTGCGCTGAAATTGTAGCTTGATTCATACTTTTCAGACCATTTGCCCCAGAGATAAAGATATTATAGTTTGGCAAACTCTCACCAAACGGTGTCTTGACTTGACCAATCAAATCTGACACAAGAAGTTCGTGTTTACTGACAACACCGTTCATATTATTTTCAGCCTCAGCGATATTTCCTGCGACACTGGCATAATACATCTTCACAACATCTTGGTTAAAATCGTAGAGGACAGAAGTGATTTTATTTTCCAAAACACTATCAAGCAAGTCATCATCTTGATGTTGCACTTTATAATCAACCTTAGTTTGAGTTGGGTCAATCTCTTGTAGTGTCAACAAGTCATGCGAAAAAGTTTGTGGCAGGTAAATCACCGCATCCACAGAATTTTCTTTATAGGCTCGGTCTGCGACCGAACGTGACACAACTTGCCAGTTGTAATTTTTGTCAT
>NZ_BAAGGP010000086.1:0-12458 GCF_054658615.1 Pseudolactococcus yaeyamensis | reverse complement strand
TCATCTTCTGATATTTTTTCAGAAATTGATGCTTTAGAATCTTCGATTAAACAAGGTCTGGCACAAGTCAAAAGTTCTTGGAATGCGTCTAGTGGTACTTTTACGTTGCCAAAAGATTTGTCTTGGGTAATTACTATTACCGATATAAAAAACTCAAAAGCTGTAATTGTTCTGAAAAAACAATATGGTTTTGATGATGAAACTGCTGAGATGTTTTTAAAGATACAAAAATTGTATGGAAAAAAAGGTGGAAATAGTAAAACTGACCATGAATTATTTACTATGTTAGCCTCACTTATAGCAGGGTATGATGGTGGAGAGGGGATTAGATGGAAATTGACTGCGGGTAATGTTTCCTCAGAGGAGGCGAAAAAATATTTCAAGAAATTAGGGTTATCAGATTCTGAAATTTTTAAATTTGCACGTGCAATAAATAATCAGCATAATCTTGTTCCAGATGATAGTTTATATATGGATTTTGGTCATCAAATGGTTGCATTAGCAATATTAACAAATCCTGATTTTGTTGGAGATAAGACACTTTTAACCCCTACTATCAAAGGGTATTTGAATATTGTGATGTTTGGTCAAATGGGGCTTTTTGGAAATTATAAAGGAGATATTACGTCAGGTCAAGATTTTGGAAAAGCAGACATGCGTTCAGATACTGATGTGGCTAATATCTACGCTCGTTACATGAGTAATGAACAATCTGTATTAGTAAATTTCAACAACTATTACAATGATGTTTACAATGGAAAAATTAATAGGGCAGATGAATTTCTTAGATGTTTAGGTAGTGGAGATATTGAAAAAGGAAAGGAAATTTTGAAAAAACAGTCAATGTCATATAATGGTGGCGATGAATATATGGCTGGATTGCCTACTGTTGATTATATTAAAAATGTTTTAGGAGAATCATTTAATCTAAATGCAATAGACCGTATTCAAAAAAATACTGAGTATGCAGATGAATACGAAAAATCTTTAGAAAAATACGAAAAAAACAAATTAAAACATTTAGATGAATATCAAAGATTTCTTAATGAGGAACTTAAAAAATGAAAATGAAAATATTTTCTTTTTCACTATTAATAATTGTAGCTTCATTATTAATATCATGTTCTCCTAAAAATACTTTAAAACTTGAAAACGGAGATTATTTACCAATACTGACTTCAAAAAAATTATCTGTAACTAAGGCTTTAGAAGAAAAGGGAATCCAATCTAAATGGGGAGATACTGGAGAGCTAGTTATAGCGAAAGATGAAATTAGTTATTATTTTAGTGAGAGAGGAGCCTTAAAAATAGTTTTTGAATTGCCGTCTATATATTCTGGCAAAACTGAGGGTCTTGTGGAAAATTTTCAAGGAACGGAAGACCGTATTGAAAATATCAATATTGGTATTGAAAATATTTATACTACTGGAAAAGTTGAGGAAATCTCAATAAGTGTTGGTGGAGGTCTTGACGCATCTGCATGCGCATATAAAATGGTTAATCTTGATAAACCACTTCGTACGATACCAGAGTTTGGAAATAAAAAATATAATGATAAGGTAATCAAAGCATATCTACCAAATTCTGAGGTAAAAAAGATAATTAAGCAGTGTGAAGAATTTCAATCTAACATCAAAAATATGACATTGGAAAAATAATAGTTTTAATAAACTGAGGAGTTGAAGAAATGAAATTAGCAAAGAAAATTGTTTTTTTACTTTTTCTTGCTATCTTATTGATTGTTTGTCTTTTTATTAGTAATAAATTATCTAGCAATGTTCATCAACAACAAACATCCTACCTTCAATCTTTAAGAGAGAAGAAAGTACTAGTTATTGATGAATTAACAAAACAAGGAATTACAGCGGAAGAAGATGACAGGGGTAAATTAGTTATCATAGATTCGAATATACGTTATGAATTTGATGAAGACGGTATAGAGTATATCGCGATAAATAAAGGTTGGATAAAACCGCAAGGTAATTATAAAGGGGAAATTTATAAAATAACTTTAGGTCAATTCAGCGGTATTGATACGATACAACTAATTTACTCTATGAAGAATTTAGACAATGGAAAGAAAAAATTTTGGGGCGATTTACCAATAAAAGAAACAAATCAAAGATTAAAACAAGAAGTTGCATCAAATGAAGAAATCAGAGAAGTCGTTAAAAAAGCTGAGAGATACGAAAAGAAGATAAAGAAAATAGTGGAAACTATAAAATGAAGAGGAAATCATTTATAATTTAGCCTTGATAGTGATATGTCTTTTATTAACATTATGTTCTAACAAAAACACTTTGAAACTTCAAAAAGGATAGAATGATTACAATACGAATTGTATCTACAAAACAAAGTTTAGCCACTTTGTTTTTTTGTCCCACCATTTGTCCCATATTAATAAATAACAGCTTAAAATCAACTCTTGAAAAGTAAATTATTCTTTGATATAATCAATATAACCTATTAAGGGAGCAGTAGAAAAATTTATATTTTTCCTGTTTTCAGCATAAGGGTATTCTACAGAAATCCTATCTTATGCGCTACTCTTTCATAAAAAAAGACATGGCAACAGGTCTAAACCATCTAAAAGACAAATACGCCGCAATAGCTCAGTTGGTAGAGCAGCACCATGGTAAGGTGAAGGTCGTAGGTTCGAATCCTATTTGTGGCATTCTATGGTGCGCAATTCCTTGATATAAGGGGTTGCGCACTTTTTGTTTTACCATTTTATAATGCCATTTTGGTTTGAACTTACCAACATCGGGTCTAATTCTCACAATTTTGATTATCCTATTGTCACAAGTTCTTCAATCTCAAAATGATTTGAGTCATATCTAGCTCGTAGAATCGCTCTGTAATAAGCTGAAACCACTTATCAGTCAAATGAAAAACGATAAAAAAATAAAAATTGTGATGAAAGCGCCAACAAATTAAAAGGGAAATTTTATATAATATGAGTAACAAAAGATAGGAAGGAGGTAAATAAAATGATGATTGACGAGTATTTTGGTGAAGATTTAGCTGATATCATTGCCTTAGACGGCGATCAGGATGAATTTTTTTCCTATATTTTTCAAAAATTGAAGCAGAAAAATTATGTGGAAGAAAGTTTTTTGGAGGCGTTGAAGGCGCGGGAGAAGGTGTACCCCACAGGATTAAAAACACATTTTATGGGAGTTGCGATTCCTCATACAGATCCGCAGCACATAAAAAAACCATTTATTTTCATAACGAAATTAAAAAATCCAATCAAATTTGGACAAATGGGTTCTGTAGATGAACAGGTAGAAGTTCACTATACATTTGTTCTAGGGTTTGATAGGGGAGAGCAGCAGTTGATGCTACTCCAAAATCTGATGAAGATGTTTTCGGATGAGGAAATTATGAATCAGCTATCTGAGGCTATCTCAGAAAAGGAAATGTATACGATTGTTAAGCAGTATTACAGTAAGAAAGAATAGGAGAATTTACTGATGGGAAAAATTCACAACATTTATGAAGCACCTTTTATCAAAGAGATGTGTGAGGCAACAAGAAATTTATGGCACAACGGTTGGGCAGAAAGGAATGGTGGCAATATTAGCTATCGTCTGGATGAAGCAGAAGTGCAATTCTATCTTGACACAGATAGAATTCTAGATGAAGTAGCTTTAGATTTTGAAATACCTGAACTTGCGGGAATGATTTTCCTTGTTTCAGGCTCTGGCAAATATTTCAAGAATGTTTGGCAAAATCCGGCAGATAATTTAGTGATTTTGAAAGTGGATGCTCAGGGTAAAAAGTACCAAATTCTTTGGGGATTAGAAACTGGCGGTGTGCCAACGAGTGAGTTAGCATCTCATTTAAAATGCCACGCAGTAAGATTGAGACAGGATCCGGAGCATCGGGTGATTCTTCATACACACTCGATTGCTATTTCGGCCATGAGTTTTGTCCATGATTTGGATGAGGATAAATTTACAAAATCACTGTGGGAGATGATAACGGAATGCTTAGTTGTATTTCCTGACGGCGTTGCAGTTTTACCATGGATGGTTGCAGGCACCGTCGAGCTAGGAGAAGCATCCGCTGAAAAGATGGAAACTTCTCGCATCGTTGTTTGGCCGCATCATGGTATCATGGGTGCTGGACAATCAATGGATGATGCTTTTGGTTTAGTTGAAACAGCTGAAAAAGCAGCCGACATCTATATGAGGGCAATTTCTACACCGATGGGTATCATCCAAAAAATCACAGATCAACAGCTTTGGGACTTAGCAGATCGTTTTGGTGTCGTACCTAAAGCCGGGATTTTAGCCCCAAGAAAGTAGAGGAGTATGGATATGAAAAGAGTTAATGTGATTTCAGTATGTGGTTCGGGCACAGTAACGAGCTCAATGGTTGCTGGAAAAGTCAAGGATTTTTTAGAAGAAAATGGTTACAAAGCAAAAACAGTAGAAGTGAATCCAGGCGGTGTAGAAGGAGAATTAGCTTCTGGACAATGGGATTTGATTGTACACACCAGTCCGCTCAAGGGAAAATATGAGATTCCAACAATTAACTCTGTTGGTCTGCTGACTGGCATGGCAGAAGATGAGTTTTATGAAGAGCTGTTAGCGACAGTAAATACACTATAAAACAGGAGGAAAACTATGCTAGAAATACTGTCAAGTGTCATGGAGGCATTTGGCGCGGCAATCGTTGTGCCCGTCATCATTTTCTTCATGGCACTGATTATGAAAGTAAAGCCCAAAAAGGCTTTTACAGCTGCGCTAAATGCGGGGATTGGTTTGACCGGTTTTAATATGATTATCGGTGCTTATTCACCGATCGTAACGCCAGTTGTACAACGGATGGTAAAGGAAACGGGTGTTAATCTTAGAATTCTTGATACTGGTTGGCAGGCAACCAGTGTTGTAGCCTATTCAACACAAGTCGGGATGATTTTCTTAGGATTGGGATTGATTCTTCAGTTGATTCTCTTCGTCTTGAAATTTACCAACATTTTTATGCCATCTGACTTATGGAACAATTATTCCTTTATGCTGTGGGGGTCTATGTTGTATATCGCAACAGGCAATCTATGGTTAGCGATTGGTTTGATGATATTGTCCAACCTGTATACCTTTGTCTTTTCTGAAATTGTGGCAAAACGTTGGTCAAAATACTATGGTTACCCAAAATGTACGATGACAGCACCTCATCATATTTGCTCGGTTCCTTTAGCCATTGGTATGGATTGGCTTTTAACGAAGTTGGGTGCCAATAAAGTGCAATGGAATCCTGAAAAAATACAGGATAAATTAGGTTTCTTAGGCGAACCAACCTCTCTTGGCTTTATGCTAGGATTGTTACTTGGCTTCGCCGGCAACTTCATGCGTCTGGATACAATGGATGGCTGGGGTGAAATTGTGACGGTTGGGATTGCAACTGCGGCGATTATGGCTATTTTTCCGAAAATCGCAGGTATCTTTGCTTCTGCCTTTACAACAATTACAGATGCATCAAAACGGACAGCCAAAACAGGTGGCAAGAATCGTGTCTGGTATTTGGCAATTAATGATGCTGCCGGATATGGTGAAACAGCCACTTTATTGACAGGAATGTTGTTGATGCCAGTCATTCTAGTATTGGCAATCATTTTACCCGGCAATCAAACGTTGCCAATGGTTGATTTGATAGCGATTCCATATATGATAGAATTGATTATATGTGTGTCAAATGGTAACATTTTCAAATCACTGATTTCTGGGGCAATCTGGTGTGTTGGTGGTCTGTATATGATTACTGCAGTTGCACCTATTTTCACAGATGTTGCCCAAAATGTTGGGGTGAATCTACCACAAGGGGCTTTGCTTATCTGTAGTTTTGCCGTGATGACAAACCACATCATGGGTGGTCTGTTCCTGATTTTCATGACACAAAATCCACTTTGGATTGGGTTATCTGTTGTTGTTTATATCGCAATGTATCTCTTTGTTCGAACAAAAAGAGAAGCTATTCATGATTATTTGGAAAGACAAGCAGAGTTGGAAGCAAGTGCACAAGTGGCGCTGAAAGAGGAGGCAGCAACATGACAAAAGTAGTTGTCGTTGGGGACCGTCTAGTCAGCAGTGAAACGCTAACAGAGGCAGCTCAGCAACTGGAAATTGGGACAAATATTGAGGTTGTTGCATTTGACTGGCATTCGGATTTGACGAAGGATCAGTTTCAGGAAAAAATTCTTTTGATTGAAAAGGGTGGTCCAGAGGCGGTTGATGTACCAGATGGCGTAGTTGATGCGATGCAAGATGCGGATTATTTATTAGTCCATATTGCACCTGTATCAAAAGAAATGCTAGAAAATGCGCCAAATTTGAAGTTGATTGGCACTTGCCGAGGCGGTTTGGAACACGTTGCTGTTGAGACAGTGAAAGAAAAGAACATTCCCTTAATTCATGTGATTCGCAACGCAGAACCAGTGGCAGATTTCACAGTAGCCTTGATTTATGCGGAAACAAGAAATATTGCTCGTGGACATCGGGATGTGATGAGTGGTAAATGGACAAAAGCATTTGCCAATGATCCTTATAAAACGACATTAGGCCAATTAAAGGTTGGGTTAATCGGGCTGGGGTATATCGGTAAGTTAGTCGTTAAGCGCCTGAACGCTCTAGGTGTTGAGGTAATGGCTTATGATCCATTTGTTGATCAGGAGAAAATAAAAAAAGAAGGGCTATCTGTCACCTTCAAGAACTTGGAAGCAGTATTTTCAGAAGCAGATGTGATTTCGCTTCATATGCGAGTCACACCAGAAACGACCAATATGGTCAGTGATCATTTGATTTCATTGATGAAGTCAAGTGCCTACCTTATCAATACAGCAAGAGCAGCTGTATTAGACAAAAACGCACTAATCACCGCTCTGAAAGAGAAAAGAATTGCTGGTGCCGCACTAGATGTCATATGGAAAGAACCGATTCAAACGGATGATCCCTTATTACAACTAGACAATGTGACTCTCACCCCACATATAGCAGGCGACACAATTGATGCGATTCCAAAATCTCCATACTTATTACGAGATGTGATCAATGCGTATTTGAAAATCGGCATAAGTGATATGCTAATTGAATTATAACAAATAACCAAGAAAAATGAAAGAATTTGATGACTATAAAGAGGAATATTTCTTATGGTCATCTTGTTCTTGGATTATCAAGTGTCGGTTTAACAAAAATACTAAAGAAGGGAAATGGTTATGGATTCAATGATGAAGCAAATGATTGCGCGAGTATTGCGGGATACCAGTATTTCTTCTCATCGCTTGATGGATGAGTTTGGTTTGAGCAAAAGTCAGCTAGATTATCGCATGAACAAAATCAATGATTATCTGGACGAGAAGCATCTGCCATTGATAAAAAAAGAAAAACATCATTATTTGCTTGTGCTAAATCGTGAGCAAAAACGCACACTTTTAGACACTAGTTCATCATCGATTCATCTCCAGAGTGATGAGCGTCAGCAGTACATCATACGCCTCATCATTTTAAATGAAAATTTAACGCTGAGTCGTTTGGCAGATAAGTTGGCTGTTAGTCGAAATACTATTTTAGCTGACATGAAGCTGATTAATCAAGAGTTGGTAACACGCGATTTAAGTTTGAAATCAACACGTGCGAAAGGTTATTTTTTAATTGGCTCGGAGATCAATATTCGAAAACTATGGCTGTTTTTGGTCAAAGATGAGGTTGAGAAGGACTATGATTTAGTTACTTTCAAGGCCTTGTTGGATATTGACACCACAAGATTGACGATGATTTATCAGAAGATTGAACAGCTTGAAAATCTATTGCAACTGACCTTTTCAGAAGTGAAGATTACCTATCTTAGTATGCTGATTTACCTGTCTATCCGACGCTTTTCCCTAAATGAATTGATTGGTACAAAAACGATTGAACAATATGGTAATTTACTGAATCAAGAAACCTACTGTATTGTTGCAGATTTATTTAAGACGCTTTATGCGGATGGTGAAGATGATGCGATTAATCAGGAATTGCGATTTATTACGATGCACATTTTGAGTATCAATATCGTGAAGGGGACATCTTTTAGAAAAAACAAGGTACTTCAGCAGGCGATTACCCAGAGCATTGAACGATTTGAAAAGATAAGTATCACATTTTTTGACAATAAAAAAAAGTTGTGTGATATTCTTTACCAGCATATCATACCAGCTAGCTATCGGATTCGGTTTGGTGTACCAGATGAAAATGACCTGTCTCAATTGATTCAGCAGGAATATCAGGAATTCTATTCTATCGTCAAGAAAGCCATCAAGCCAGTTGAACAATATTTGAAGATTACCTTTGTTGACGAAGAATTGGCTTATCTTTTAATCATTTTTTTAGGGTTTTTGAAAGGTGATAAAGGTCAGGAGCAGACGAAGAAAACAGCAGTAGTGATTTGTATGCACGGTGTATCAATATCGCGCCTTCTTTTGGAGAATTTAAAAGAGCTATTACCAGAAATCAGCTTTATTCAATACATGTCTTTGCGAGAATTTTATGACTTAGATCCAAAAGTGGATATCATTTTTTCAACGGTGCATGTCGATACAGATACGCCTTCATTTTTGGTCAAGCATTTTTTGACAGAAGACGAAAAGAAACTGTTGAAATACAAAGTAGAAAGTATCATCTTTAATCATCAAACCTACATTGGTAGCGGGCATCCATTTAGCATAGACAAATTGATTTCAGTCATTGAAAAACATACATCAATTTACTCTCAAGACCTCTTGAAAAAAGAACTTGAAGAATTATTTTTTCTTGAAAAGGGGCAGCAGCCAAAACGTTTTGAGGGAGAAGCTGAGGTACTAGCGCTTTTACCACAACAGCATATTCAGATTTATAGACAACCGCTAACCTTCACGGAAGCGATTCGAATGTGTGGCAAGCCCTTGCTACGAAATGGATTTGTTGATTCAGAATATATTGAAACGATTATTCAGAATTATAATCCTGAGTATCCTTATTTTGTGATTGCACCAGAGGTAGCGATTCCTCATGCTGGACCAGAGGAAGGTGTGAACAAGCTAGGGATGTCACTGCTAAGAGTAACCCATCCTATCCCGTTTTCTTCTAAATTATCGGTTCGCATTTTGGTAATGATTGCGCCAAAGGATAAAAAAAGTCATCTCAATGCGGTCATCTCTTTGTATAACCTTGTCAATGACCAAGCGTTCAGGGAACAGATTTTATCGGCAAACTACGAACGGGAAATTTATGATTTATTTTACAGGGCTTTATCAGATAAGGAAGTAAAGCCGTACTTGATGATTTAATCACATCAACACTCTATCGTCAGGCAAGGTCTGATTTATAGGGACACTCACTCGAGTCTAAAACCTTCACTAATGATTGATATAAAAAAGAAGACTTTGAGCGGACGTGAGTTCGCAAATGCCCTTGCTAGGACGGAGCGCTAGCGTAGGTCAAGTTTCAAGATTTCATGAAATGAAATTGCAGAAAGGAATTCATCTATGGCAAACAGAATGATATTGAACGAAACATCTTATTTTGGAAAAGGTGCCATTACTGAAATTTCAGGAGAATTTAAGCGGCGTGGGTTCAAAAAAGCGCTCGTTATCACGGATAAGGACTTAATCAAGTTTGAGGTGGCAACGAAGGTAACAAAATTACTAGATGAAGCGGAGATTGCTTACAGGGTTTACGATGGCATCGTCCCAAATCCGACCATTAAAAATGTTACAGATGGTGTCGCAGCATTGAAGGAAGCCGAAGCAGACTGCATCATTGCAATTGGTGGCGGTTCTCCGATTGATACTGCAAAAGCGATTGGCATTATTGTTACCAATCCTGAATTTTCAGATGTGATGAGTCTTGAGGGTGTCGCAGAGACGAAAAATCCATGTTTACCGATTTTGGCAATACCGACAACCTCAGGCACAGCGGCAGAAGTCACGATTAACTATGTCATTACTGATGAAGAAAATCACCGCAAATTTGTCTGTGTTGACCCACACGATATTCCAATCGTAGCTTTTGTGGACAGCGACATGATGATGGGCATGCCGAAGAACTTGGCAGCAGCAACAGGCATGGATGCAATGACGCACGCAATCGAGGGCTATATTACACGTGCTGCGTGGGAAATGACAGATATGCTTCATATTAAAGCGATTGAAATTATTGGTCGCTCATTACGTGATTCTGTCAATGGTGTTCAGGATGCGCGTGAAGAAATAGCATTGGGACAATATATCGCAGGGATGGGCTTCTCAAATGTTGGACTTGGTCTTGTGCATGGTATGGCGCATCCACTTTCAGCTTGGTATAACATTCCTCATGGCGTAGCTTGTGCATCACTTTTGCCAACCATTATGAAATACAATAAAGACTTCACAGGCGAAAAATATCGCGATATTGCACGTGTTTTGGGCATTGAAAATGCAGATAGTCTGTCCCTTGAAGCGGTGCGTGATGCAGCTTGTGCCGCCATCAATCAGTTGAGCAAAGATGTCGGTATCCCAGCAACCATTTCAGAATTAGGCGTGAAAGTTGAGGATATTCCTCAAATCGCACGGGACGCCTTTATGGATGTCTGCACACCAGGAAATCCAAGAGCAGCAACAATTGAAGAAATTGTAAGACTTTACCAGAGTTTGATGTAAAATTGATGGGGAATACGAAACTAAAGAATTCAGTATATGTGAGCTAAAAATTTAAGTATCCGAAAAACCTGAAAATCAACTGATTTTCAGGTTTTGATTAATTTAAATTATTTTGGCATCATATCCGCTGGGATAGCAGACTGATATTTTTTACCACCTAGCGTTGCTTGATGTTCTGCCTTTACTTTTGCGACCAATTCAGGATTGATAAGTAGGTCATAAGCTGTTGTTGCAATGGTTTTTCCCGCAGCTACAAGGCCTTTATGAGCAATTGCTAGAGATACTCCAATAATAATTTTTGATGAACCGACATCAGCATTAGATAATATTTCTCAAGATAAAATCTGGAAAAATATTCAACCGTGGATTGCAGATAAAACTATGATAATTATTGCTCATAGAATGGAGTTGAGTCACAACTGTGATTACATGAGCATAATCCAAAATGGAGTAGTGGTCGAAAAGGTATACATGCTGATATGATTGAAAATCAAAAGGAATATTATAAGTTAGTAAATTCTATTTCTTAAAACATCATTTAATGCAAAATAAAGTTGTTAGTCTAGTGGAAAAAATCAATAAATACGAGAAATAAAAAATCAGCCAGTACCAAAAGAGCAATGCTTCATTCTCTGCTCTTTAGGTGTTTACAATTTAACCTTTGACTGTTTTTTGTTAAAGTTATTTATTGCACATCTACTAAAAAGTTTTTATCTTGAAATAAAATAACGAAGCAAGGATTGTAAGAGTTCGGATTTTTGTGTTTTTACAATCTAGTTTTCGGAAAAATGTCTCGAAATCTACACCACCATACCAGTGGAAAGTCCCACTATTTCCCACTAAACCACTCAAAAAGCCCCCACTAAACGCCCACTAAAGGAAAAAACACAGGCACATGGCAAAACCCCGACACTGTCGGGTTGGCACTCGTTAGAGGGCCTGTTTTGTCTTATGCTCTTGCATTACGTAAAAAAAGTTTACAAAAAAGATAATGTTTTTATTTTGAACGAGATAGCTAGATTTTCAATTTTGTTCGTTTTCAAGATAATCAAACTATGTCAAATAACAAAACAAAAGTATTGAAGAAGTCTCTTGCGCAAATAATTGTGTGAGAGACTTTTTTTATTTTTCTGAAAATACGCCTTTTTTCTGTTTTTAAACGTTTTAATATTTGAGGGGAGAAATTAGTAAATACAATTATTAAACGAGATTTAATGTGTCACGGCTATACAGAATATGAAGCACGAGCCATTCTAAGAGCTGTGACACGTTTGTTAGTCAAATCAGGACTACTTTTACTGCGCCAATAAGAAACTCGCACGAGCGCTCAAAGGGAGCGTTGGAGACTATCGACAACTTTCAACCCAAAATGATTGTGTAGAAATTTATTTTTCCAAAAACACGACTTCTTAATATTTTAAAACGTATTAGTATATGAGAGGGGAAATTGATGAATACAATTACAAAACGAGACTTAATGCGTCACGGCTATACAGAATATGAAGCACGAGCCATTCTAAGAGCCGTGAAGCGCTTATTAGTTGAATCAGGACATACTTACTACGCCAACAAGAAAGTCGCCAGAGTACCAAAAGAGAGGGTTGAGGACTATCTCCAAATTCAACTCTCAAATGACTGATATTTGAGAACAAATTATAGAAAAAATCTTTTAAAAAACAAGAGAAAAATGGTATACTGATAGGGAACAGTTTTTCGCTTGCTTTCCATTCCCTCAACAAGTGGAGGAGAAAAATGGCAAAAACATCAAATGTTTACAAAGATAAAAAAACAGGTGCTT
>NZ_BAAGGP010000085.1:0-12716 GCF_054658615.1 Pseudolactococcus yaeyamensis | reverse complement strand
CCAGTCGATGGTTGATTACTGTACATCAAAAGAAGGGTGTACAAGACTTGAATCACTAGGTTACAAAATAACCGATATAGACAATATGGTTACTGTTAGTTGGGAAAAATGAAGGGAGAATTAAATGACAAAAGATATCTTTCTTGACATTAATCAATTTATTATACAATTCAGGATTTTATCTTCAAGGATAATGTTGCCACTTGTATTGTTGGTTTCAATTCCTATAATATTAAGATTTATACTATCTCTTGTTATACACGATGATTTTAAACGGAGCCGTTCTGATTTATCTACAATTAGGGATAGTGTAGTTAAACCGATTACACCATTATCGCAGTTCACAGCAAAACATGAAGCTGAAATCATTAAGGTAGGCGCAAAAAAATCTGATTTTAAAGCATATGCTCTACAGGAAATAGAGACATTTTTTGAAAATGAGCATATTAGACATCAAGAGATTTTAGCTGACAATACAGGAAATTATAGTATAAGAGTGAAACAAAACTCACGAGAAGCGATGATGACAATCTATGCGGAGATTTTAAAGTCTTTCAAAAGGGTCTATCAGGATAAAAGAGAAAAGGAACTAAAAATAGATCGAGATTTCAATACTTTGCAAAATCAAGAGATTGATATTGCCATCACTGTTTATGATAAATGGAAAGAGATACCCAAACAATACAAAGTGCAAAAGTAGAAAAGTGGAATTTTCTACCAAAGGAGGGAAATTGAAAAGAATAAAAATAGTCACAATATCAGTCATTGCGCTGATTATTATGGTGGTTTTAGGTTTGACCATTCACCGTTGGCTTGATGTCAATAACTTCACTAAGGAAATCAAAACAGAACGTCTATCTAATCACGCTAAGCGATATAAAGAGGGACCAGTTACTAATGATTGGGATAAAATTAAGGCAGCCCAAGAGCAGGCAATCAAACAAGGCATACCTGAAAATGCTTATGCTTTGTTAAAAATTCCATCCATTGGCTTAGAGTTACCCATCTATTTAGGAACAAACGAGTACACGCTATCTCTTGGCGCTGCAACTTATCTCTATGATACGCTAGCAGGCGAGGGGAACTTTGTCTTAGCAGGTCACTCAACTCCTTATCAAGGCGTTCTCTTTACTGACTTACACAAGGTTGAAAAGGGAGCGAAAATCATTGTGGAAATCCCTGATAAAGAATTTAGCTATATTGTGGATGACGTTGTTAGAAGTGATAAACAGTTTGAAACTGTCAATAATGTGCCAACGGATGAAATTTTGAAGTTACCTGCTGATAAAGAAAAACCAAAAATCACTCTATTCACCTGTGTCAGTTGGCAAAATAATAGTGAGCGGTTAATTGTAGGTGGTCACTTGGTAGAAAAGTAGAATTTGTAAAAATATTATCATGTTATAATTGATTTGAAAATGAAAAAAATGAAAAGAGATTACTCATGATAAAGAAAATAAAAGAAGAATTTGACGTTAATCAAATTTCTAACAGGAGAGAGAATGACGGGGATATTTACTATTCTTATAGCATTGTGGACGATATCATTCGTAAGAAAACAGTGGTATATTGAGGATGAGATGAAAAAGAACGATTTTGCACATTCAGCATTATATCTTAATTTCACGGTAAATGATAAAAAAGAAAAAGAGGTTAGTGTTAGCTATGATGAAACGATCATTTATGATAATGATGAAACATCTATCAGAGTGTCAAGTATAGAGGAAAAGACACACACTAGACAAATCAGATTACCTGAACTGAAGTTCCAAATCAAAAGTGGTCGGATTTTAAATGTTTATTCAATGATATCTGATTTTAGACATGTTGAAAAAATCGTAGAAACGAAGATAATTTTGAGTAGTGCTGATGAAGTCATTTCAGAATCTAAAAAGGCATTCAGTTTTTTGAATCCAGAAATCAAAGGGTTTAAAAATAGTGACGGCAAGCTATATTTTTACAGTTCAATTTTAATTAAAGGGACTGGGGATAGAAACTATCTCTTTATGCAAGCATACGATGGCAAAAAACACTATCTAATTGATGATGTGGTAGGTTTATCAACATACAATAGGGATATGCCTCAAATATTTTATGACGAGTATCAAGCACTTCGTAAATATTTGATTGAAAGTGGTATTAGTTTATAAAACATAAGCAGACGATAAAGTTGTTGGTAGAAAAGTAGAATTTTCTACTAATAAAAATCTAAAAAAGCCACAGAATATGGTAAAATGGAGAAAAAATAAGATGAACAGCAATTTAGAAATGTTAATCGGAGATTGGTTAGTACTTCAAAAGGTCGAACTATCGGATATAGACCAAAATCTAAGGATTGAAAATGGTTTTTATATTTCGGCAATTCGGGCAAATAGAGGTAGTGACAATGTCAAGGGATTTATTCAAGTATCAAAACTGATTCTTGAAGATTATCGTTATGTGCAAAAACAAAATCATCTTAGCGAAAAATGGATGAAGCATGTGATAGAATATATCCTTTTTACTGGAGAAAGCGAGTTTAGCGAAAAAGATGAATTTAAACAATTCGTTCGTGAGCAAGAAGAGTTTAAGAAATATGAACAATGATTTGAACGATGAACTAGGTAAATTAACACAAAAAGTGCTAGATTTGGAACAGACCGTAGAACAATTAAACAGGCAAGTAAAAATCTTATCTAAAATTGCTTCGTTTAATCATACTGAATGGCAAATTTCCCACTATGTAGAACACAAAAGAAAGATGTTAGCAGTAGGTGTGAGCCAGACCTTCGATAGAAATTTTCGGATTTGTAGGATTGATTGTGATTTGTATGAATTAAACGAACGAGATAATCCATTTCGAAATAAAGGGCATATGTGGGCAACTATTACCTATGACGAAAAGGACAAAGGGAAAGTTCATGTAAAACTTGAAGATTTCACGATAGCTGTCAGAAGAAGAAGTCAAGGCTACGGTTCTATATTGTTAGATACTTTTCTGTTTCATATCAAACAGTATTTGTTAGTAGATACATTAGTTATCACAGGAATGTTATCACAGGAGGATGAAAAAAATCCTGAGAATCAGCAACGTCGAGATGATTTTTATAAAAAATTTGGATTTGAACTTAATTATGAAACTCGACAACTCAAAAAAGTAATATCAAGTAAACAAGATGAATTGACATCAGTACAAAAGTAGAAAAGGACATTTTTTCACTGAAAGAATGAGATGAGGTAAATAATATGAAATTGAATAAAAAACAACTGATTATTGGTGGGGTAACTTTGGCTCTTGTGCTTGGTGGGGGGATTGCGGTAACATCGCATCAAGTTTCAAAAGCTCAAACTCGTGATCGACAAGAAAAATTAGTAAATGATACAGCTGCAGTTGAAAAAATTCAAAAGCAAATCAAGGCGGGTTATCTCAATGATAAATCATCTTTTATCAAAAAATCAGTGACATCTAAGACTGTTAGCGAACTTCAAAAAAGTTTGAATCAATACTCGAAAACAAACGATGTAGCGCTTAAAAAGCTAGTCAAGACGACACAGGGTCAACTTGGTAAGTTTAAAGCAACCTTTGAGGCAATTACTTCGGTTAATGACTTATTTGAGAAATCCGTGATTACTGAAGATAAACTCACTAAGGATGTGGCGATTAAAGCCGCAACAACCGCAAAAACAGCTGAGGCAATTAAAGTAGCTGGTCTTGACGAAACAGTAACGAAAACGCTTACTGAAGCGAAGCTAGAAGCTACTAATCAAGCTAAGACACTTGATACAGCCAAAACTTTAGTTTCATCTCTTTTCAAAGACGGTAAGGCGTTAGACAGTGAAGATGGCTACAATAAGGCGAAAGCTGAAGTTGCTAAAGTCAAAAATCAGACCGAGAAAAAAGCCCTTGAAGATAAACTGGCTCAGGTTAAAACAGTCGTAGATGATGCCAATAAAAAAGAGGCGGACGAGAAGAAGAAACAAGAGGAAGACAAGCAAGCTGCTGAAAAACAAGCCGCTGAAAAAGCAGCTGCAGAAACAGGTGGCTCAGCGGTACAAGACAGTAACGGCTCTTGGAGTGTTCAACAACCGACAGATAACAGCGCTGTACCAGGACAAAACAATGGTGGCGGTTCAACAGGAGGCGGTAACGGCGCAGCTGCACCAAGCCCAACGCCTACACCACAAGCACCTGCGCCAACACCACAACCAGGTGCACCGACGATTGTTGCAGGGGCGGTCGGCAATTCAGGTATGTTGTTTGATTCAATAGAGGAAGCTATCGCTTGGGCTAAAACACAGCAATATGACGAAAATAATCCTAATTACATGAAAAATCGACAAGTAGTAGACGTTGTCTATTCAGACGGTTCACGTAAATGGACTGTGAATTTCTTTTAAATTAGAATAAAGCGGAGAATGACTCAAATGTTCTCCGCTTTTTTTGTTTGGTGGAAAAGTAGAATTTTCTACTTGAAATGAAAGGGATAATTTGACATTGGAAGAAAACACATACAAGGCACTTGTGGAACATTTAGTACTGAATAATAGACTTCGATATTCAGAAGTCCCTTATGAGCTGCGCATCCAAAATCTCGCTCTTTTTTACTACGCTTTGCGAGTAGCTAGGGATAATTTATGTGATGCCACGCAATTTGTAGAGGTCTTACAGCAGTTTTTACTGGATATTGACGAAATTGAGAAGGAAGGTGGTGTTAATACGAGGTTGCGGGTAAGAGTAATTCATGCTATTGTTGGAGTAGAAAATAAATTTACAGGAGTTGAAGCGTTTGATGGATTTATCCGACAACAAGAAAGAACTAGAGCATGGCTTTTTGAAGATTAATGAGTGCTTTGATTATGCTAATAGAGCCAAAGACGTGACACTTTTATACTATCCAGATATTAATAAGATAGGTTTGCGTGATTTTCAGAGTAAAATAAATTTTGAAGTACTATCTTACTATGACAATCAAGATATTAAAAAAGTTAGACTTTGGGAATTTCAATCTAAAATAGTTAATCAAGGATATGGCACAGTAATTTTACAAGAGTTTTTCAATTATTTTACTGAAAGGCAAACACAGCCTGTAACTATCGTTGGAAAACTCTCGGATGTTGACGAAGAAGATGAAAATAATCGTCAACGTAGAGACTATCTTTACGAGAAATTTAAGTTTGAATTTCTTAACGGATGGGTCGAAATAATAATTAACTAGGTACGCCGAACTGAATAATAATCTGAAGCATGTATTCCATCGCTTGAATATGTGTTTTTGTTTGGTAGAAAAGTAGAATTTTCTACTTTTCTACTTGAACTGAAATGATTGACGTGAAAACGGAAAGCAGTAAAAGATATGATAAAATGGAAGGTAACGAAATGGATATTCTTATTACAGAAACAAAAATAGAAGAGACGGTTGCACGATGGATTTTGGATGATAGGATTCGTATTCAAGAATTACCAAGGGAATATCGAGTGTTGCATCCTGTATTCTATATCTATGCTTTTAGAGTATCGAGAGGACTTCACGATGTCAAAAGATATGTGGAAGATTTAAATATTATTTGGTCTGATAGCTCTGGTTTAAAAACAATGGGGGAGTTTGAAAACAATCCTGAGGATATTCATCGAGGCGCTTATTTGAGAAGACGATTTTGTAATGAACTATTTACTGGAAAAAGTGAATTTGAAGGGGATGAACACTTTGAAAAATTTTTCAAACTTCAAAAAGAAAGAAATCAGGATTTCTTTGAGCCTAGAACAAGACTATAATCAAGATGAGTTAGTCGTTTTCTTTACGCCTTATTTTAGTGTGAATGAACACCTTGAAGGCGCAGTTTTTGAATTATATAAATCTGCCAATCATTATTATCTGCAGGACTGGATTAGTAAATTAGAGTGTGATATTCATAACACCGATAACAGTCCTGAATATGTTGAAATCGTCTCTTTTATTACTTGGAATAAACAACGAGATAAAGGCTATGGGAGTTTGTTATTGCGAGAATTTCTTAAATGTATGGAAGATGTAACAAAGAAATCGAAAGGGAATATCACGATATTTGGAGAGTTGAGGAAGATTGATGAAGTAGATGAGAACAATCACCAAAGGAGAGATCATGTTTATCAAAAGTTTGGGTTTGAGCTAGATTATAGAACCCGAAAACTAGCAAGAATAGTTACCAAAGAAATAAAATAAATCAAAAAGCAGAGAATTCGTAATCACGATGTTCTCTGCTTTTTTTGTTTGGTGGAAAAGTAGAATTTTCTACTCAAGTCAGAAATTCAAGATTTCAACTTCCTTTTTAACTGCTCATAAAATCCCTCATGAGCGCCTGCTAGTAAAACTGGTATAACGCTATTGTTTTCGACTTTATAAGCCACACGGTAGTGAGTCTTTCGATAAATGAACCCTTTGGTATAGATGCCAGTCTTTAACGTCCCTGACAAGGGTTCTAGGGCAATATCATTATAAATTAAGTCAAGAAATTCTGTTTTTAGTGGTTTTTCTCTCAACTTTTTAAGATATTTCAAGACATCTTTTGATGGCACGACCTCATAAGTCAATGGCTTTCTCCATTTCTTCACGTGTCATCGCCTTATTAGTGTTAATCGTATCTGAGGCAATGTCTTTAAGTGCTTGATTTAGTGCAGCTTTTTCTTTTGAAAAGGCGCTAATCAACGTCTCGCCTGAATATCCTTCCGCTAAAAGGTCACGCAAGATAAATTCATCAAAATCCAAGACATCGACTTGCTCTTCGACAACGAAGTGGTAAAAAATACCGTCTTGCCTAAGTTCTGGATCTAGTTTGACGCCTGAAGGGATTTTAAAGGTAGTGGGAATTGAAACAGTAACAGAATTACCTTGTTTACGAGTTTTAACAACCATGATGAGCATCTCCTTTGCTTTATTCTATCTATCATTATTATACTGTAATTACCATGTAATTATAAGAGGCGTTCTAAAATTTGACCGAAATGTCGCTAAACTAAGTCATAAAATTATATAGAGTAGAAAAGTAGAGTTTTCTACTTTGTTAGAAAGGTAAAATTATGAAAATAATGCTTATATTAAATCTCGCTTCCATGTTGTCTTTTGTAATATTTTCAACAATATTGCTACTAATTTTTGAGCAAAAGAAAAAAACAACCTTAAATTATGTCTTATTAGGATTATCTTTTCTAGTAATGCTTGCGATTGTATTTTCGTGGTATATTTTCTTTAGAGATGTACCTGGCTGGTTGTCTTTTTTCTGGGGAATACGAGGTTAGTTTGTCAGGGGGAGTAAGGCAATAACTACCACCTAAACTTGAAGGAGTAATTTGGAATTGGAAGAAAGCACATATAGGGAGGTCAAATTATGGAAATAGCACTTCTATATAAACGCCGCTTCAATGTTATCTGTTGGCGTATTTGGAATCATCTTGCTACAAATTATTGAACAAAAGAAAAAACAATCCTAAATTATGTCTTATTGGGTTTATCTTTTCTTGTAGCACTTACGCTTGTACTTTCGTGGTACACCTTTTTTAGAACCCTGCCCTTTTGGATGTTTTTTTGGGAATAAGAGCTTCATTTTATCATAGTTAAGAGTTTCCAAAATGCTAGTGAATAGGAGAAGTATAACTATTGGTAATGTCACTATATTAATTGCTTCTGAAGAAAAAGATAGAAGTAACGTTAATAAAATCGTGCTAGATGAAACGCCTAATAAAAAGAAGTTGGTCAGATTGATTGTTTCTTCTCTAAAGAAGAAATCAAGATTTAATTTTCTTGCGAATTTCATAATTATTACCAGAGTACCAAAGCACAGACAAGCAATAAAAAAAGCAGGTGGGCAACTTATTAAAAGCTGCTCAGTATTAACTGAATGCCAGACTTCTTTTAGTGCAGAAGGATTCAAATTTAGTTTTGTTATTTTAATTATTCCATAGCTAAGTAGAGCGGCGATTACCAGTAGTATATACAAAACTACTGTAAAGACGAGTGTTTTAAAGATAAGTGAACAGTAGGATTTTATTGTATTTTTAAAATTTTTCTTCATGTTTTATTTTCCATATAAACTTCTTAATTTGATTTTATAAATATTATATCACACGGTTTGTGACCGAAACGTCGGTAAACTAAGGCATGAGAAATCTTTTACGGGTTTCTCTTTTTTTGTATCAGAAGGGAATGTAATGGGTGAAATCGGAAAATCAATAGATAACTCTTTCAAGAGAAAGCGGATTACTTTTTATGAGGTATTTCCATTATTTCCTGAGGAGTTAAAAAAACAGGCAGTGGTCTAATGTTACCACCTAAAGACATCAAATCTCCAATAATCTTGAAACTCCCCATGATGTTGAAGATTAGGCGGGAAAAACGATTGGGGTATAGCGTTGCCATCAATTATCATTATCTTGTTAGTTATCTCATGGCAGACCGTAGTCAAAAAGCAAACATAAAAATCAAATTCACTTGGAAAATAAATTGGATTTATGAAAAAATCTTTTCTATCTATGAATACCGTATCAAATGTTGGTTGGTAGAAAAGTAGAATATTCTACTAATAGCTATTCTAAAATGATCGCTTAATCGCAGTGGTTTTTGTGATATAATAATCTTTGGGCTCGCTACCTTATACGTCGCAACGTAGAAGGAGGTGTTTAGGTGATATACGATTTAGTAATATTAATTGTCATCCCGATTTCAGTCGGTCTAGTCATTGAACTTGTTTCGATGCTAGTCGCTCGTTGGCTTGACAAGCAAGATGATAATTAAGGCGTGCCCTTAAACAAGCCACACGCTAGTTAGCTATAATTAGTGCAAAAAGATACCCCAGAGAATGCCATCTCTGGGGTATTTGTGTTTAAGTAATATACGATTTACTAAGTTCATTATACCACTTTTAAAAATCTATTGTCAAATTTTGCTCGAAAATAGATTTTGAGATTAAAACATAAAAATAGCCAGACCGAAAAGTCGTTAAACTAAGGCATGGAAAATCTTTTACAGGTTTCTCTTTTTTATATCATAAAATTACATAGAGTAGAAAAGTAGAAAATTCCACTTTTCTACTAAATTAAGAATGAAGGAAGAACAGAATGGATAAAAGAAAACAAAAACGAAAAGAGATGCTAGATATAGCAAAAATGGTAATGAATTGGTGTATCGTCTTTGCGATATGCACTGCTTTATTCTTGCTTTTCGAACCGTATTATAATTTCAGGTTTAAATTATTCATATTGAAATTTTTTTTACCTATCGTTTTTATCAGTAGTTTTTTTGTTTTTATTATCTTGTATTTCCTTAGCTTTAAAGATAAGAAGAATAAAAAATAAGATAAAAAAGATGGAATATAGGATTGGTAATTGAAAATGTTGATTATAAATGTTGGTTGTCTTTTTTGTAAAATGAAAAGTCTATTGGAGATAATATACAATGTATTTACGTGGGTCTATGAATTGTCCAATGTTGTGAAAATGGTAATAGTTTCGCTTTGCTTCGTCTTTTTCGCAATTAACTGGATAGTATGTGGTAGGAATTTTAGTTCAACTTTCATAGATTGTTTTAAAATTCCATTTTTATTTAGAATGATAATTAAGCTGTTCTGGATTTTTTTAATGATAGTAACAATCATGATCATCACACTTTATGTGTCATATTTTATGAACTCTCAAAGATAACGCAAAATACTCCTAATATGAATAAAATCACGGTAATTTTCAAATAGAGCACAAGGATTTTCAAGATATAATTATTAATTTGTTCTTCTAAAAAATTGAATGGGAACATCAATTTACTGCCTGAGAATAAGTGATATTGGAGACGATAGCTATATCCCCGTTTTTTTACACCTTCAAATTTTCGAGTTTGATTAAGTAAATACCAATATTTTTCAGAGAATTTATAATAATTGAACTTTGCATCACTGTATTTTTTAGATTTTCTTTTCTCAGAAGTAAGATATTTATAGATATTTTCAAAAGATTTTTGGGCATATGATGTTAAGTCTTCATCAATATAGTAAAAGATTTTTTCATCTGATTTAACTGTTTGGATGAAATTATCAAGTATTATAGCGTAATCATTTAATGTTTTTATATCATCTTTTATAGGAAACTGGAAAAGGCGAAACTCTAAACTTTTTTGAAATGGTAAAAAAATTTTTTGAAGTAGTACTTTATAATTGTTTGATTTTCTATCATGGTTTATATTAATAAACCTCTGAATTAAAGACCAAGCAAACGTAAGTAATCCAGCAGAGCTAAATAACTTTATCCAACTGGTTAATTCATTTAATTTCATAAATTTAATTTTCTTTCTATTTTTATTTAACTTAATTATATCAAATAACCCGACCGAAACGTCGTTAAACTAAGGCATGAGAAATCTTGACAGGTTTCTCTTTTTTATTTTAAGGCACAAAATCCCATAAGGTAGAAAAGTAGAAAACGCCACTTTTCTACCTTGAAAAAGAAAGAAGGTCAATGTGAAGAAAATTCGTGAACCGACAAGGAACCTTGTCACAAATCCATATTCCAAAAAGGAGGAAAGATGAAAATCAAAAAAATATTAACAAGTGCTGCGATAGCTTTAACGTTTGGCGCAAGCACAGGTCAAGTTTCAGCCGCAACACTGACACAAGATTATCTCAACCCTATGACATCCTACACGTCCGTTAATGGTGCATGGAATGGTTGGGGAGATGTTTCACGAATGCGTATTGACGGTAAGCTAGGCTGGTGTATTGAGCCACAAACGCCAGCTCATGCAGGTGGCGGATATAATTCAACGCCATCATACAGCGAGAAGATGAATCTCATCACGGCTATGGCGAGTGATTTAGGTGCTGAAACGAATAACGAAGTTTACACTGCAGCGCTAAAAATGTTACATGGTGAGGTTGGGTGGACTTGGACGAGTTTGAGCGGTATGCCCATGTCGAACGTTGATTCACAGATCAACGCAATTAATAATAAAATCAATCAATGGAACACTAAACCGAGCTTTAATGGGCAGACTGTTACTGTGAAGTACGGTCAAAGTGTCACACTGACAGATACAAACAATGTATTAGCGGGTTATTCGAGTTTACAAATAAATTCAGGAAATGTAACTTATTCAATCAATGGGAACAAAATGACAATCACGCCTAAAGACCCTAGCAAAGCTAGTGGAAATCTTATATTTGAACGTCCTGATAAGTACGGTACCCCACTAGTCTGGGATAAACCAAACTCTCAGACTATCATTACTCAGGGCGACCCACTTAGCACACCATTTTCAGTTAAACTCGTCATTGAGCTTGCTGGCAACGTCAGAATCCAAAAACTGGATAAAACAATAGGCAAGCCAATCCCTAATACAAAATTCCATCTCAAATATACTGAGAATGGCACTGTGAAAGAATACGATTTAACGACTGGTGCCAATGGCTTAACCCCTAATAGCGTGGATATCTTGCCTGACACAACCGTCGAGGTTTGGGAAACGTCTGTACCAGAGCCTTATAAACTTGACTCAACGCATTTTACTGGAAAAATCAAAGCAGGCGATACGATCACATTGACCCAGAAAAATGTCTTGATGCTTAAGTTCCCACGGACAGGCAGTGTTCACACGTTGATTCTCAAGGTTATATCAACTTTGATGACTGCGTGCATTGGATTAGTACTTTATCGTAAACTCAAAATCAAAAAGAGAGTTTAAGGTTATGAAAGGAAACAAGTGATTGATGGTTATCATTAAGATGTTGATTGTGATTATACTCACTGTTTTGATGGCATTTGCTGAACTAGTGACTGCTAACAAAATCGATAAGAGGACAGAAGATTGGAAAATCACATTGCTTAAAGCTGTTCTTCTAGCTACCCTTGGTGCTGTACTTTTTATCGTTTTCGCAAGATCTTTACTTTAATGTATCTAATTGATAAATTAAATGATAGGTCGGTTGCTAAGACTATACTAGACCAGAACAAGGTGAATCCAGAAAATATTTCAACAATTCCTAGAATTTTTAAATATTTTCGGAATAAGAAATAAGCAGATTGAAGAAGTTGTTTTCGATTGTGAAAAGAAAAATCAAAGTGAGACATGTTTCCATAGAGACATTCATATATCACAAAAATGAAGAAAAATATTGCACCGAGGTAGTAAAATAAAAGACATGTAGAAACAAAGAAATGTTGCTTATCCGATATCTCGCCCTTTTCATCAAAGTGGTAGAAAGTTATCATATGGATGATTTTGAAAATCAAATACAACCATAGAAAACACTTCCAAAATGCAAGAGATTCCTCATGAGTGACATTTGACCAGAAAGAGATAAAGTTATGTGGCAAGATTGTTGCTGTTTTTTGAATGAGTGTTTTGAGTTCTTCTTTCAAGAAAAAGGATAACAAAGCAATCCAAAATAAAAATTGAATAATTGGTAGGAAAAAGGCAGGTAATACTTTGTGAGATGAAAATCTTTCTGTCAGTAGTTTGAACAATCCAGTCATATTCGTTACCTCAATATATTTGATACTAAACATTATACCAAACATAGGGACATCACTTGTTTAAGCAAATAAAAACAAAAATAAAAAATCTATAGGAGGCTATTTTGAAAATCAAGATTAGAGTTAAAAAGAGTCTAACCACGCTCGCTATTGCAAGTTCCTTTATGGGAGCTTTTTTTATTACTCCAAAAGTTCTAGGGACTTTTGAACCGACAGTGGTTCATGCTGCGGATAGCACACAAACAGCCGT
>NZ_BAAGGP010000084.1:0-12719 GCF_054658615.1 Pseudolactococcus yaeyamensis | reverse complement strand
ATGCCATATTTATATTATATCAAAACCAACCGTCTACAACAAGTGTGAAGTTGTAAAAAACTATCATATCCCTTGATATAATAGCTTTTGGGGGTGTATTTTTTAGTTTTAACTGTCAAACTCGGGAAAATAAAGAAAATTAAGGCGCTGCATAGTTAGCGCTTTTTTTGATATTTTGGTAAAATAGGAATGACGATTGAAACAAAAGTTTATAAACCAATCTTGGTTTATAAGTTAGATTAAGGACGTAAAAATGACAAACAAAATTCGTGTGCGTTATGCACCATCGCCTACTGGCTTATTACACATCGGAAATGCTCGGACTGCGCTTTTTAACTACCTGTATGCCCGTCATCATGGTGGCGATTTTATCATTCGTATCGAAGATACAGACCGTAAACGCCATGTTGAGGACGGTGAGCGTTCACAGCTTGATAACTTGCGTTGGCTCGGAATTGACTGGGATGAGTCTCCTGAAACGCATGACAACTACCGTCAATCTGAGCGCTTGTCGCTTTATCAAACGTATATTGATGAGTTGCTCGCATCAGGTAAGGCTTATAAATCTTACAAGACAGAAGAAGAAATCGCAGCTGACCGTGACGCACAGGAAGCTAAAGGACTACCACCCGTTTATATCAGCGAATACGCTGGCTTGACTGAAGCTGAAATTGCAGACTATATTGCCCAGCGTGAGGCTGACGGCATCGTGCCAACTGTTCGAATTAGAGTACCAGAGGGCTCTATCTACAAGTGGCATGATATCGTGAAAGGCGATATTGAGTTTGAAGGTAAAAATATCGGCGGAGACTGGGTTATTCAGAAACGCGATGGCTATCCAACTTATAATTTTGCTGTTGTTGTTGACGACCACGATATGCAAATTTCTCACGTTATTCGTGGCGATGACCATATTGCCAATACCCCTAAACAATTGATGATTTATGAAGCCCTTGACTGGGAAGCCCCTGATTTTGGTCACATGACCTTGATTATCAACTCTGAGACGGGTAAAAAATTATCAAAACGTGATACTAATACCTTGCAATTTATCGAAGATTATCGTAAAAAAGGTTATTTGCCTGAGGCTGTTTTCAACTTTATCGCTTTGTTGGGTTGGAATCCTGGTGGCGAAGAGGAAATCTTTTCTCAAGCCCAATTAATTGACTTATTCGATGAAAATCGTTTGTCTAAATCACCCGCAACATTTGACCAAAAGAAACTAGACTGGTTGGATAATGACTATATCAAACATGCTGATTTGGAACAGATTTTTGACATGGCGAAACCATTCTTGGAAGCTGCTGGTCGTTTGGATGACAAGTCGAAACATTTGGTTGAACTTTACCAACCTCAGTTAAAATCAGTAGACGAAATCGTGCCCTTAACGGACCTCTTTTATGCTGCCTTTCCATCATTATCTGATGCTGCAAAAGAAGTCTTAGAAACTGAGACTGCACCGATTGTCATCAAAGCCTTTAAAGAAAAACTTGAAGGTTTGGCGGATGCAGATTATGTTAAAGACAACATCTTCCCACTGATTAAAGAAGTGCAAAAGGAAACAGGTATCAAAGGAAAAAATCTCTTCATGCCAATCCGAATCGCCGTTTCTGGTGAAATGCATGGTCCTGAGCTGCCAGATACGATTTATCTGTTAGGCAAGGAAAAAGCTGTCAATCACTTGACGCAGTTTATCAAATAACGATGTTTTGTTATTTATTGGTTGAAACTGACGAAAAATATCCTGAGATTTTGGCGCTTTATCAGCGTAATCGGGATTATTTTGCTTTGAGCCCAAATAGTGCTGTAACGCTAGCACAAGTTGCTGATGATGTGCAGTCAGGACCAGCACAGATTGCGACGGAAAATAAGAGATATTTTTTATTGACAGATGATAAAGGCAGACCACTTGGTGTTTTAGATTATGTTTTGGGGTATCCAGATGAGCAAACTGTTTTTATCGGTCTACTTGTGGTTGATAAACCGCTACAAGGGCAGGGGATTGGCCGTGCGATTGTGACGGAACAAATAGCTTATTTCCGTAGTATTGGTATGAGCAAAGTTAGGCTAGCTGTCCTTGAGAATAACCCTAATGGTCTGGCTTTTTGGCAAGGTCTTGGATTTGAAATCGTTGAAGAAAATAAACATTCAACTGATGGTGACTTGGTTCACGTTCTGAGTTATACTTTATAAAAAAATGACCTCACTGTCGAGGTCATTTTTGAATGCTTCAGAAAAAAATCATCCGAATGATAGCTAAGATTAAGAGGTGAGCTGGATAAAAGGCATAGAAGAAGTACTTCATCGGTTTGCCTCGTTCGCCGCTATAATGATAGAGCAAGGGAATTGTGGCACCACAACCAATCACCGCATAAAGCATTTCGGGTAACATTGTCATAAGTGTCTGACTTGTATCCATATTTAAGGTGGCAAAGATATCTAAGCCAGTTAAAATGATAGGAAATAAAATTGGGATAATGAGTCGTTTAAGTGGGCTCTTAATAGCGTGATAGCATAAAATCATAGGAACACCCATGAGCATCCAGTCACAAATAGATGAAAGTAAGACAAAGCCAGCAAAGGTAAACCAAAAACCGATGCGATTTGTCATATTATCATATAAATAGAGGATGCTGAGTCCTAAAAATAGCGTAAATAGTACATCTAAAATTGGCACTTGAAAAGCTAGTATATAAGGTATAAGTGCTACAAAAGCAAAAATTAAAAGTCGTTGCCCATATTTTTTGACACTACGTGTATGCTGGTAGCCTTCAACGAGTAAAAAAGCCATAATCGGAAAAGTTAAGCCACCGGGCGTAATGAGTAGCACACGTGCAGTAAGGGATAAATGATTTTCAAATGTACCGCTAATATGGTCGAGTGTCATCGCGATAATGGCAATAATTTTGAGGCTATAGGCATTGATACCTAGCTTAAAGTCGTTTTTCAAAGTGTTCTCCTAAACAAAATAGTTTGATAACAGTATAGCATAATTAACAGAATATTTTATATACTTGCTGTCATCACATCAGATTCATTTTCAGATATCAGCTAGATTTCGGCACATAAAGTCGTGAGTTTGCCAAATCAATGGCATAAGTCACTTGCCGATTATCACGAACGGTGTGTTCAAAGTCCGTGCTATAAAGCACAAGCCGCAGTGTATCTCCCGCCTCAAAATCATAAATCGTCGGCTGCAAACGCAAGGCAACCCGAAACCACTCATCTGCGACAACCGAATGAATCTCCGTCAGCTCTTGGCGATTTTGCAGATTCATGAAGCCCTTAGTTACCACCTGATAAGGCTTATCCACCAAAGTCAGATCACGCAAATCATCCAACATAAAATTCCGCCCTCGGTCAATGGTCTTGGGTTCAAGCAGCGTGCTGACAGCCGTCAGACGTTTTTTGGCACCGAAATCTAAAACCTGAGCCGACAGTATCCCTTTTGTATCATTTAATTTCAGCCGCAAATCAAGTGTCATCTGACCATTGACCTGTAAAGCCTTAGGGAGCTGCACATCAATAATGGCAGCATTTGCCTTATCTTCAAACAAATCCGCTTTAAAGGTCTGGAAATTTTGACTATATTGAGCAAAAGTCTCAGCAGGATAGTGGTTATCAAACTGTTGCTGCTCATCTGCGAGACCGAGTGGCAAGATGTCAATATCGTGTCCGCCAAATTCAGCTAGATTTTCAAATGACTGGGCGACAGTATTTTTTTGCCAAATAACAGGTGGCAAGTCAAGCGTCAAGTCACGGTCTAATAATTTAGCTGAAAAATATGCATTGATGGTTTCAGAAAAATCAATAGACTGCCAGTTATTCATGTAGATATGGCTACCTTGATGTAGAAAAGCGTGTTTGGTCACGTGTTCTGGTAGCGCATGCCAAAAATGAAAGGCATGAGAGGGCGTGACATTGAAATCCTGCAAGCCATGGACAATAAGGATGTCAGCTTTGACCTTGTCTATATGTGGCAGATAATTTCTAGCGTGCCAGTAGTCGTTATAATCGCCAGAGGTGCGATCGAGCGCCATGCTCATGTCAGCGAGTTGTTCTTGGTAGGCAGGATTATTGACCAAAAAATCGGCCGCATTGAGGTTTCGCGAGTAAGTGAGTTCGGCGAGGACATCGAGATCTTCGCCGGGATAACCGCCGGGACTGCGGACGAGGCCGTTTTCACGATAGTAGTCGTACCAGCTAGTAATGCCAGCTTCGGCAAGAATGACGTCGAGACCTGCGACAGCAGTTGTTGCCGCACCGTAAGCAAGCGTTCCGAGATAAGACTTGCCGGTCATAGCGACGTGACCATTGGCCCAATCAGCGGTTAAAATATGTGTTTTTTGGCGATTGGTAAAGGCGCGTGTGCGACCATTCAGCCAGTCAATGACAGCGGTCACGCCGGCAATCTGCTGGTAATCACCAGAGGTCTGGAAACCGTCAGAATCACGTGTACCGACACTCGCGACATAAATTGATGCAAAACCGCGTGCGAGAAAATAATCGTTAAGGGAATAGGTCCAAGTGTGGGTAAATTGCTCAGTGGTTTGATTATTTTCGGCAAGTGGTATCTCAATAGCTGGATAATTTGGTTGAGGAATCGTCGGCTCAGTCAGATCAATCAGATCAAGCGGTTTTTCGACTAAGTCTACATTCATTTGATGTAATTTATCGTCATTGGCTTTGATATTGGTGCCAAAATGATAAGGACTCGCTGTCATAATCACTGGTAGCTTGCCGTCAAATAGTGGTCGAATAATTTCGACTTTAATCAAATCATACTGCCCACGATTTTGCGTATCAACCGAACTTTCCACATAAATCACTTCACGAATGAGCTGGCTAGTATCAAAGGTTGCTAGGCTCTTATCATTGAAAAAATGGTAGTGGTTATCAAGTGGCAACAAGCCTTCGGATACCCAGTGTTCGACTAAGGTCATACCAGTTTGACGACGGGAATTCATGGCGAGGTAAATAGCGGATATGATAGTCTGTGCTGATGGTTCAGCTGACAAGTCAACTAGAGGTAAGTTAATCAATTTGGCAAAAGTCAAGGCTTCTGTCAACTGAAAGTCGAAAACAGCTACAAAATCAAGCAACTGTAAACTAATGGCATAAAAAATATCCCAAGTTAATGGTGTTTCGGAATCTAAAAAATCACGGACTGTTTCTTGATCAGTAGCTGCTAAACTGGACATTGTAATCGGCGCAGTCAGCAGCCAAGTTTCAAGGTTAGCCTTGGCAGAAAGTGAGGGATTAAATTTAAAGCCAAGACTGGCTAAATCGCTCAGTTCTTGGTCAAATGATTTGTCAATAATAGAAAAGTGATTGAATTGCATGGTGTCCCCTTAAATTAGAGTTTTTAATCGGTCAAATTGTCTGAATAAAACAAGCATTCTACAAAATTATAACAAAAAGCTCAATCAAAAGGTCTTAAATGAACCTTAAATTTTCATGAAAGTGTTCAGTATGACTTTACACGTCTAGTATTTTCTGATAAACTTATAAGGTACTTATCATTAACAATTGAGTTTTGAATTTTGAGGTTTTTTTTTGAAATCTCGTATCAGTTAACTCAACAACTTAACAAAGGAGATTACGCACAAAAATGGACGTAACATGGATGACAAAATATCTTGCTGAATTCCTCGGAACAGCAATTCTCATTATCCTCGGTAACGGCGCGGTCGCAAATGTTGACCTCAAAGGAACTAAAGGATTCGCTTCAGGTTGGATGACCATCGCTTGGGGTTACGGTTGTGGGGTGATGATCCCTGCTTTGATGTTTGGTAACGTTTCAGGTAACCACATCAACCCAGCCTTCACACTTGGTCTTGCCGTTTCAGGTTTCTTCCCATGGGCACATGTGGCACAATACATCGTGGCACAAATTCTTGGGGCAATCGTTGGTCAAGCCGTTATCGTAATGGTTTACCGCCCTTACTACTTGAAAACAACAAACTCAAATCATATCCTTGGAACTTTTTCAACGATTGATAACGTTGATGATGGGACTGCGACATCACGTCATGGGGCAACTATCAATGGTTTCTTAAACGAGTTCTTTGGTTCATTCGTCCTTTTCTTCGGCGCACTTGGTCTGACTAAAAACTTCTTTGGTGCTGAAATCATACCTGCCATTGATAAATTATTGACATCACAAGGTGGCGCTAATGGTGCTGTAACGAAAGTTGCGGACATGGACATTGCGACTAAAGTGCAACAAGGGATTGTCGGTTTAACAACAGGTAATCTTGCCTCACTTGCAGTAGCGCATTTGGCACTTGGTTTCCTTGTGATGACACTTGTTGCCTCACTCGGCGGCCCTACTGGTCCAGGTCTTAACCCAGCGCGTGACCTTGGACCACGTATCCTTCATGCTATCCTTCCTAAATCTGTCCTTGGCGAAAGCAAGTCTGATTCAAAATGGTGGTATGCTTGGGTTCCTGTCTTGGCACCAATCTTGGCTGGTATTTCTGCCATCGCCTTGTTCAAAATTATTTTCATCTAAGCTATTACTGTCTAAATGACAAGCATTTGAAAATCCCTAGTCAATCATTTTGGCTAGGGATTTTTGAATGGTATTAAATTGTTATTTGATGAGGAAAAAGCCAATCGTTACCAAAGTATTCCAGAGAAAATGAATAGATAGACTAAGGTAAAAGTTACGATATTTGGCATATAATCCTGTTAAAACGAGACTCATCAGACCATAAGTCATGAAACTCGCGAAGTCTGTCGGGCCATGCGCTGCGGTAAAGAGTGCCCATGCAAAAACAGCTGCGACTTTAGGCCATTTGTTAAAAACAAGTTCAAACAGACTCACCCTAAAGATTAATTCTTCAAAAAATCCAGCAGATGTTGTCATCATAGCAAAGACAAGGGGTGGTAGTACTTTACCGATATTGTTAATAAGATCTTGATTGTCAGTCCCATTGGTTCCAGTCAAAGTCATGATGATACCTGAAATTAATGAAGAAACAAACATCAGTCCGAAACCAGCTGCGATTTTACCGAGTTGGAAGTAACGCCAGTTAATTTTAGGAATCAGATGATATCGGAGTGCCCAGATATAAGAGAGCCAGACACAAGCGGCAAAAAGTAAGAGAAAGAGTCCGATTTTCCAAAGTTCGAAATGACCTTGGCGATCTATAGTGATCGCAGGTAAGGCTTGTGAGACTTGCCATAATACTAGCGCCCAGATGAAAGTAAGTCGTGACTTCCAAGTTTGATTTTCCGATTCGTGAGGGGGCAACAGGGGCTGTTGCTTTGCATTGTTTTGAGCAATTTCTAAATAATTCATGATTATAAGATAGCATATTTCATAAGGTTTCACAACAATTTACTGTAAATTATTCTAGCACAGTAATGAGAAAAAACGCACCTCTTTGTTTTGAATATTCTCTAATCTATTCATTTGTTGCAGAAAAAATGATAAATTTTTGTAAAATTTGGCATAGTTGACTATAATAGAGATAGCTAAACTATCGAAAAACTAAAGTGCCTCTGATTTAATGTCTTAAATGACCTTAATGACGTGAGAAAAGTGAGAAAAAGAGAGAAAATGAAGACAGTTTTTGATCATATCAACAAGGCAGTACCAGTCATCCGTGTCAACAATCGTGATTTGAATTTGGCATTTTACAGGGAAACTTTGGGATTGAAAGTTATCTCAGAAGAAAATGCTTTGGTCATGCTTGGTGGCAAAACAGCTAAAACATGGGCTGATACCAGATTAATTTTGGAAGAATCACCAAGTATGCGGACACGTGCTGTAGATGGTGTGAAGAAATTGCGCAAAATTGTGATTGAGAGTCCGGAATTTACAGAAGGGTTTAAGGCGACTTCACCAGAAGGTGATGTTTTTGAGATTGTTCCAAGTCAGTCTAAGACACAGGATATCAAAATTGTTGATATTCAATTGAATACGAGTAACTTAAAAGATGCTTTGGCATTTTACGTTGACGGCTTTGGTTTAAGCGAAGAAAACCATGTCGTTCAGTTGCCCTTTGGTCAACTTTCGTATTTTGAAGCGCAAGGGTCAGATTTGTTGACTCATCCAGAGGAAGTTTGGGATCTTGAAATTATTGAATTTGAAGTGGCATCAACAGTTGATTTGCACCAAATTGCGAAACAATTAGAGGACTTGGGCTTAGACTATTATGTTGATAAAAAAGGTAAAATTTTGACCCTAACAGATGGTCAGAACATCGAAATCTGGTTCATGAAATGATTGGCGCATCAGTGGATACCCCTCTTGAACTTGTGAAAGCATACGTCGCATCTGGCATTTTCCCAGGTGCTTCTTTTGCAATTGTCAATGGCTCGGATATACAAAAATATATCATCGGCTATAATCGTTTGAAGCCAGAACCAGTTCCGTTGCAAGCAGAGATGGCTTATGATTTAGCGAGTGTTTCCAAGGTGGTCGGCACTGGTACCCTGATGATTGACTTAATCCTGTCGGGACAACTAGGACTTGATGAGTTACTAATTACGCATTATCCAGAGTTTAAAGGACGGGGGAGAACCTCACTTACCATTCGGCAACTTTTGACACATACCTCAGGCATTGACCCCTTTATTGAAAATCGGAACAGCTTGGGATACGACGAACTTCGGACAGCCCTTAATCAGGTAAGTGTCACAATGGCTAAAACCTTTCATTACACCGATGTGAATTTCATTTTACTGGGTTTCATGTTAGAGGCTATCTATGGTCAGGATTTAGCAGATATTTTACAAGAGCAAGTCTTTAAGCCATTCAAAATGTCTCGTACAGGATTTATCGCACCAGATAAAACAGTTGCGACAGCTTGGGACTTACCTAGAGGACTTGTCCATGATCCTAAAGCTCAGATCTTGGGGCGACATACTGGATCAGCAGGTCTCTTTTCAGATTTAGACGACCTGATTGCCTTTTCTCAAGCTTATTTTGCCAACCCAGCCTACCACGATTTATTGCAAGATTATGCCCAAGCAGACAAACCTCGCAGCTTGGCTTGGGATTTGGTTGGACTTGACCTCCTCTCAAACTCAAAAACTGCTCAAACCGTTTTGGGGCAATGGTTGCTGCACACAGGCTACACAGGTACTTTTATTCTGTTAAACTTAAAGACTCGGCAAGCTGTGATTTTCCTGTCAAATCGTGTTCATTTGCAGGATAATCGGAAGCAATGGCTTATCGACCGAGATAGGTTAATCCAAGCCTTTTTGGAAATGATGCCAGCCTTCACGAAGTGAAATCGTAGAGAAACACAGAAAATCTCTGAAATTTTCTAGAAAATATGGTATAATAATGCCAAAATTTAAGTGCATTAGACCAAAAAAAGTCATAACAAAAAATCCGTTGGTTAGGTCAATGCTGACTAAAAATAAAGATTGGAAATTTTGAGTATTAACCTTTTAAAAAATGCTTTGAAGATAGGACAAATAATATGAGCCGAATGATGCCAGCGCGCATCCGTGCCGAAGGTGCGGAACTTTTTGATAAAGGATTGATGAACGATGTGTCTGTCAATGGAATGAAACTTTCGGCTGATGTTGATGGTGAGCAAGTCGTTTATGATTTAGACGGTCAAAATGATTTGTGTTTTTGTGATGTCTTTCAACGCAATAAGCGCTATTGTCAACATATCGCTGCTGTTGAAGAATATCTGAAAAAAGCAGATATTGAAGCAGTTGAGGAAGAAAAGAAAGCATATGAAGCTGAGGTCGAAAAATCAAAAGAATTGCAAGCATCTGCTGACTTTCTAGCTAAAATCAACGATGATAAATGGGCAAACGAATCAGAAAAATTAACCCTAGAAGTTGAGGTTTCTGATTCCCAGTTGATGGAAGTTTTTTACTATAGCGGTAAATTTTTGGCCTTTACGTTCAGAATTCGTCTATCCACTATATCTCGGGCTTATGTCATTAAAGATATTCCGCATTTTATTACCTTGCTCAGAAAAGGTGGCACTTATCTGCTTGGCAACTCGCACTATGTGACACTACTACTGTCACATTTTGATCAAGCCAGTCAAGACTTTTTAAATTACCTACTAAAAATTGCGCCGAGCCAAGAAGAATTGGCCTTGACGAGTCTTTTTCGTAAGTTGGGGCGATATTTTGTCCCTCATGCCGGTCTGCTGTCGGAACTTTTGCCCTTGACTGCGGCAATGGATTTTTCGATGAAAATTTCAGAAAAACCAGTCAAATATTTCAGCGTTTTGCCTTTAGATGCTGAAGGTGACCTGTACCAATTCGAGGTTAAACCTCTGGATGATGTCATCGAGTTGACGATTAGAGAGATGGCATGTCAGCCCTTTTTTGACGGTGAGATGATTTATCGAGATCATATTTTCTATCAGTTAGATCCTGAGCAGTTAGAGTTATTGAATTTTTTAGCCAAGGTGCCAATGGCGACAGATGGCCTGAGAACAATTCATTTTGATTATGATGACAAGGATAAGTTGGCTCAGGCTTTACAAATTTTTGAAAAGTTGGGTTACGTTGCGGCACCGAATGCCTTTAAAATTCGTCCATTTAAACCACGATTTAGCTTTGACTTGGTGAATTTTCTAACTTTGCAAATTGCTTTTGACTATGGTGATTTTCAGATTACCAATTTTAAGGATTTGGATACCCTTGATTTTTCACGGCACCTACGCTTAGAAAAATGCATTTTTGATTTGGTCAAACGTTCAGGTTTTCCGGTTAGCTTTGAAACGCAGACGGTACCCCCAAAAGGCGAGGAAATCTATGAATTTTTCGCTGAAATTCTGCCACAATTTGCTAAATTAGGTGATGTTACCCTTTCATCCAGTATTCAAGAATTACAAGTCACAGAGAATTTTGATATTGACATTGATCAAAAAGGTGGCTTATTAGAAATCAATTTCAGCTTACCTCATGTGCCTGAGCAAGAATTTTCAAAACTTGTGACACGGCTTCAGGAAAATGCGGGTTATTACGTGACTGATTCGGGTCAACTTATCTTGCTTGATGAACAGTTTGATACGGTTAAGCAAGTCTTGACAGATATGTCAGATGCAGTTCAGGTCAAAGAAGGCAAAATTGCTGTCCCAACTTTTAAAACCTTCCAACTCTCTAAAATTCTTGGGGAAAAAGAGGGTGTTTCATTCTCGAAAAAATTTGAAGCCTTATACGATAATTTGATTCACCCACACGATTTTCCGTATCAAAAACCAGAGCAGATAAAAGCGACTTTGCGACCCTATCAAGAAGACGGTGTGCGTTGGATGAATATGCTGAGCAGCTATCACATGGGTGGTGTACTTGCTGATGATATGGGCTTAGGCAAGACCTTGCAGTCGATTACTTATCTGGCAAGCAATTTGGTTCAAGGTGATATGGCCTTGATTGTTTCACCGTCAAGTCTGATTTATAACTGGTCAAGTGAGTTTGCTAAATTTGCGCCAGATCTTGAGATTGTCGTTGTGGATGGCACCAAGGAAGAACGTTCAAAGTTGTTAGATAGTCCTCGAACACAGATTTTTATCACGAGTTACGGTAGCTTTTTGAAAGATGTGAACACTTATCAAACACTTAAGTTGAATTATTTACTGATTGATGAGGCGCAAACGGTTAAAAACTTTAATTCTAAGACAAACAAAGCATTGTCTCAACTCAAGGTTGACCATACCTTTGCTTTATCTGGTACACCTATTGAAAATCGAGTTGATGAAATTTGGGCGATTTTCCAAATCATCATGCCAGGGATTTTAGGAGACCGAAAAAAATTTCGTAGACTGAAACATGATGCGATTTCTCGTATGATTCAGCCATTTGTGATGCGTCGTCGGAAAGAAGATGTCCTTCTGGAATTACCAGACAAGCTTGAAATGATTCAGTATAGTGAGCTTGAGGAGTCACAAAAGATTATCTATCTGGCACAGCTTGAGGTCATTCAAAATCGTGTGAGAAGTATGAACGACTATGAATTTTCACGCTCGAAGATAGAAATTCTGGCGGGAATTACACGCTTACGTCAAATCTGTGACACACCTGCTTTATTTATGCCTGATTATACAGGAACATCTGGTAAACTCAAAAGTTTGGCAGAGCTCTTGCAGCAAATCAAGGATGCTGGGCATAGACCACTCATTTTTTCTCAGTTTCGGAAGATGTTTCCGCATATTGAGAAACAGTTGGAAGAAGTGGGGATTTCTAGCTATCAGTTGACAGGGTCAACGCCGGTTAGAGATCGGATGAAAATGGTCAAGGCTTTTAATGCTGGTTCGAGAGATGCGTTTTTGATTTCACTAAAGGCTGGCGGGACAGGACTCAACTTAACGTCTGCTGATGTCGTCATTTTGATTGACTTGTGGTGGAATCCGTCGGTCGAAGAACAAGCCATTTCGCGGGCTCATCGTATGGGGCAAACGAAAACGGTGGAAGTCATCCGCTTGATTACCCGAGGTACGATCGAGGAGAAAATTATGGCGCTACAGGATAGTAAGCGTGACATGGTATCGACGATTTTAGATGGCGGTGCGGATGATAGCACGATTTCTAAGGATGAAATGAAGTCTATTTTGGGGCTTTAAGGGAGAAATTCGCACGACAAACGCATGACTCTCTCTCCCAATCTCAAAATAGGAAGCGTGTTTTAAAAAATAACAGCTCTCACATTGAAAACAACTGTGCCAAATAATCTGGAAAAGTCATTGATAACGAAAAACGTTTGAGACGAATGCTCATCTTCTTTTTAC
>NZ_BAAGGP010000083.1:0-12815 GCF_054658615.1 Pseudolactococcus yaeyamensis | reverse complement strand
AAAATCCGTGAGTCCATTCCAGAACTATTATCTCTGAGAAACGGCTCAGTAGTCAAGTGAAAATTAATATCAATTAGGTAAAAATCGTAGTGGTTAATCACTACTAGAATATATTATACGAGGAGAAAAAATATGAAATTTAAATCTTTAGGTATCATCGCAGTCGCTGGTTTAGCAGCGCTAACACTCACAGCCTGTGGCGCAGCACCCGGTGGTAGTTCGGCTAGCTCAAAAGGCACGACAATTGGTAAAACCTTTAAATTGGGTTATGACCTTGAATTATCAGGTGCTACAGCAGCTTATGGGAATGCTGGTAAAGACGGTGCAGATCTTGCAGTTGATGAAATCAACAAAGCAGGTGGCATCAACGGCAAACAAATCACAGTTGTTTCAAAAGATAATAAGTCTGATAATGCCGAAGCTGCAACGGTTGTCTCTAACCTGATTAATAATGACAAAGTCAATACAGTCATCGGCTCAATGACATCAGGAGCTGTTAAATCAATGACACCAAACATTACTAAGGGTGCAGTACCATTGGTGACACCTGCGGGAACTGACGATACCTTGACAGTTACCAATGGCAAAGTTAATGAATATGTTTTCCGTTCAACTTTCCAAGATAGCTACCAAGGGAAAGTCCTTGCTAACTACACGACGAATGAACTAAAAGCAAAAAAAGTGATTCTCTACTATGATAACTCATCTGACTACGCCAAAGGCATCGCCAAATCATTTGAGAAAACTTATGAAGGTAAAATCGTTGATAAAGTCTCTTTCCAAGCAGGCGACAAAGATTTCCAAGCAACCTTGTCTAAGATTAAAGGCGAAGAATTTGATGCGATTGTCATGCCGGGTTACTATAGTGAAACTGGTTTGATTACCAAACAAGCACGTGAACTTGGAATTGAACAACCAATCCTTGGTGGTGACGGCTTTGCTGACCCAACCTTCATCACACTTGCTGGTGATGCAGCGGCAACGAACGTCTATTATGTTGCAGGCTACTCAGCTAAAGCATTAGCGAGTGACACGACGACGAAATTTATCGCAGCTTACCAAGCCAAATACAAGTCTGAACCGTCAATGTTTGATGCACTTGCCTATGATGCGGTTTACATGGTGAAACAAGCAGCCGAAGATACAAAAGCTAAAACATCAGTAGATGTGAAAGCTGGTCTTGCCAAACTCAAAGGCTTTGAAGGCGCGACTGGTGACATTACTGTTGATAAGGACCATAACCCAGTCAAAGATGCAGTCGTGGTGAAACTTGAAAATGGTAAGGAAGCCTCTGCAACACTTGTTAAACCAGACTAATTGATTCAATACTGTCAAAGTCACAAAGTCTTATGGCTTTGTGATTTTATGCGTTATAAAAGGGAGAAAAAATGAAAAAGATTGCAATGGTAGGTCTTGTAGCGACAGCGCTAATGGCTTTATCTGCTTGTAGTAGCGCCCCCGGTGCGGCAAAAAATGACACTGAAAAAGGCAATACCATCGGTAAAACCTTTAAAATCGGATTGAATATGGAGCTGTCAGGCGCCTATGCAGCACCGGGTAATGCTGAGAAAAATGCTGTTCAATTGGCAACAGATGAAATCAATGCTGAGGGTGGCATCAACGGTAAAAAAATCCAGTTAGTCATCAAAGATAATAAGACGGATAATGGTGAAGTCGCAACCGTCGCCTCTAATCTGACCAATAATGATAAAATAGCTGCGATGATTGGTCCGATGTCATCTGGTGGGACACTTGCAGCGACACCAAATGTGACCAAAGCACAGGTACCATTGATTACACCGACAGGGACAAATGATGGCTTAACGGTTAAAAATGGGAAGGTACAACCTTATATTTTCAGGACGATTTTCCCAGATGCCTTCCAAGGTAAAGTGATCGCTAACTACACAGAAGAAACCTTAAAAGCTAAAAAAGTTCTTGTTTATTACGACAATTCGTCAGACTATGCGCGTGGTATTTTAGGGACGTTTAAAGACAACTATAAAGGTGAAATCGTTGACACCCTCAGTTTCCAAGGTGGCGACAAGGACTTTCAAGCGGCATTGACCAAGGTCAAAAATAAATCTTTTGATGCGATTGTCCTCATCGGCTACTATGCCGAAGGTGGTCTGATTACCAAACAAGCACGTGAAATGGGCTTGAATCAACCGATTGTTGGAGGTGACGGCATTTCTGATCCGACCTATACCGAGTTAGCAGGCAGTACTGCAACGAATGTGTATTATGTTGCTGGCTTTTCGACAAAAGCACCCTTTAATGAACGAACAACGGCATTTATCAAGGCTTATAAAGATGCCTTTAACGAAGAACCGTCAGCTTTTTCAGCTTGCGCCTACGATGCGGTTTATATGATTAAGCAAGCGGCAGAAGCGGGAAAAATCAAAAATTCCGCAGAACTAGCCAAGGCTTTAGCCAAAGTTAAAGGCTTGGTCGGGACGACAGGTACGATTGATATCGATAAAAATCATAATCCGGTTAAGTCAGCAGTTATGGTTAAACTGGAAGACGGCAAGGAAGCATCAGCAGAGATTGTCAAATAATCTCGACATAAATCTTATCGTTTATTAAAAAATAGGGGGAGTAAACCCGTAAAACACGAACGTTTAAAGTGAAATTTAAACGTTTTTTTGATAAAGGCAGAAATTTACTTGACAACTTTCTGAAAATTGATAAAATGATAATTAAAATATTTACGGATGGCACCAAGTCTATCCCTTTCGTTCATAGGAGAAAACATGAAAAAAATGTCAAAAATTTTCGTCAGTTTAATGGTTGCAGTCGCAGTGTTGATGATCGCTTCTTGTCGTGCAGCACCGGGTACATCAACCAATATAACAGGTAACCGAATTGGAAAAACCTTTAAACTAGGCTATGACATTGAAATGACAGGCGCAGTTGCAGCATATGGGAAATCTGGCGAACGTGGTGCAGATATGGCTGTCGCCGAAATCAATGCGGCTGATGGGATTAACGGCAAAAAAATAGAAGTCATCAAGAAAGATAACAAGTCAGATAATGCAGAGTCTGCGACTGTTGCAGCTAATTTGATGTCAAATGAACAGGTCAATGCCGTCATCGGTACCAATGCCTCATCGCAAACCAAGGCGATGATTCCAAATGCCAATAAATTTGCAGTGCCCATCGTTGCCCCTACTTCAACTAATGATGAGCTGACCCATCAAGGTAAAAAAGTCGAAAAATTTGTTTTCCGTGCTATTTTCCCAGATTCATTCCAAGGGAAGGTCATTTCAGACTTTGTCACGGATTCATTGAAATCAGATAGCGTCGCCGTTTACTATGATAATTCGTCAGACTATGCCAAAGGTCTCTACCAAAACTTTAAAGACAATTACAAAGGTCAGGTTGTCGATGTCGCGACCTATCAAGCTGGCGACAAGGATTTCCAAGCACAACTGTCTAAACTATCAAAAGAAAAATTTGATACTTTGATTGTGCTAGGGTATTATCAAGAAGCTGGGATTTTGGTTAAACAAGCGCGTGAGTTGGGGATTAACGTGCCGGTTATCGGTGGCGATGTCCTCGCAGACCCGACCTTCTCAAAACTCGCAGGACCTGAAGCGGCTAACGACATCTACTTTGTCTCAGGTTTCTCAAGTCTCAAACCCGCTAACAGCAAAACGGAAAGCTTCATCAAAAATTATAAGGCTAAATACGGCGAAGTACCATCCGCCTATGCTGCCTGCGCCTACGATGCCGTCATGATGGTGAAGGCTGCAGCAACCAGTGAAAAAGCTAAAACATCAGTAGATATCGCCACTGGTCTTGCTAAAATCAAAAACTTTGAGGGTGTGACAGGCAATATCACAGTAGACAAAAACCATGACCCAGTCAAATCAGCCTATCTCGTTAAACTCGAGAAAGGAAAAGAAGTCTCAGCTGAGATTGTGAATCCTTAAAGCAGATAAAATAGCAGATAATAAAAAATTGGAACAGAAAATCACAAAAATAGACAAACCGCGTATCTTCGTTTTTGAAAACGTTGATTTCATGCGGTTTGTCTATTTTTCATGAGCTAACGAGGTGAGTTTTCACCTTACTTATTTTTGCAGATACCTGTCTCTAAGCGTGTCAAAAAGTGCTCTAAGTCACCTTTATGCCAGCCTGTAAAAAACAAGGAGGTAGAAAAGAAAGGCACATCTTGATATTTTTTTTCAGGAAGCCAATTAGAAATAATCCCATCAGGTTTTTCACCCTTTAACTGCTCGGACGTACAGACTTCAATAGGGACTGTGGTGCTATTGACAATCTGATTAATCAACGATTGTCGATGAAATGTAGAAATACTACTTTGTATGAGGAGTTTAATCGGTTGATGATGTTTTGAGGCGATAACTCGCAATAACATGAGATAGTGATGGTATAAACTAGGGAAATTTTGAATCATTGTCCTGATGTCGCTATTTTCACGACAGAGATGTTGGATAAAATTTTGAAGAAGAGTAGGGATTGCCCCTTCGGTTTGAACATATTTATCAACCATTGGCTCTAAGTCAAAAGTCTTAATGCGCCCCCTGAAAACAGCAGCCTCACAGTTAAAAAGAGATAAATTGTAGTTTAAGCAATCAATTTCAGACTGTCTCAATGATAAACCAGATCTTTCTTGAAATTGTGTCACAAAATATTGGACACTAGGAGAAAGAGAAGGCGCAATTTTAGCGGCATAACGTTCACAGTCTTCAAGTGTCAACACATTGGCACGACAAAATAGAAAATACAAATAGCGACATTCTTTTTGTTTGGTTTCCAAATCAGGACAATTGTCTAAAAAGTCAAGCTCGAGCATGTTTTGTAAAAAATCGTCATAGCTGATAAAAGGAGAGTCCTGTAGAATAAAATCCTCTTCTGAAGTAATAAAGTATCTAGATTGACTAGAAACTTGGAAAATATAGAATCCTAATTTTATTTTTGAGAGGGTGATATAGGGAATCTGCGGTGCAATTTTTGATAAGAGTTGTGTTGCCTGTTCGAGCTCTGGGGAGGTCACAATGATTTTGTCTAAATCCAAGCCCCAAAGAAGATTGTAGTACAAGAATCTAATTTGATGTTCCTTACCTTGGAGCGGTTTATTGCGAAGAAAACTGATTTTGCAGTGGTAAGGTTTAAGAAAATCATTTAACTGTTTAATGTAGAGAGAAGCATTGGACTTGCTGAGCGCTAAATTAAGATATAAGTCTGTGAAAGTAATCTGTGGATTTTCAAAAATGGTCATGAGAATCTGATATCTGACGGATTTTTGCATAAAATAATGATATAAGTCAAAAATTTTAAAGTTTGTTTCTGATGACATTTTGAGTTTGCTTTTTTGAACGGTAAAGGTCTTCAAATCGTTTTCTTTACAGTACTCTAGTAAAGTATTGAGATAAGTCTTGATTGTTTTTTGACTGAGTTCAAGTCTATCTTCTAAAACGCTAAAAGCGAGTTCTCTTGAAGGGGTCTGACTGACTTGACTAATGATATCTAAAATATTTTTAAATTTTTTATCTAATAGAAATGTTTCCATATCTGCCATATAAAATCCTCCTGTAATGTTGACCTGATATACTATGATACCACATCATAAATAGGAAAGGAAGCCATACGCTAAATACGCAGTGTTTGATGTTGGTCGAATGCTTTGTAACTCCTTTCATTTCGCCCCCCCTCCCCATTCTCTTTTTTTTTGGATTTTATAGAAAAAAAAGGGGAGAACTTTGTATAGAAAGATGTTATCCTAGAGATTGGATATGAAACAAAACGTTTTTTTAAGGAATATTAAAATAAAAAACGTTAAATTATCCATCTTCCTCATTTTTCTGCAACAGTTATCAAAGGTTTTTTAGCTTATCAAGCATATCGCTTTGTAAAATAGAAAAAATGATTTATAATGAATTTTATGAGCATTAGTTTTTGATAAATGTTATTAAATGAAATTGAAACATCTGTCTTAACAGGCAGTGTTGCTCTTTATGATTATTTAATTTAACTTTAGCATATCGTTTTGTGAATTTGAAAAGTTAATTTATAATAAACAGTATAGGATTCGTTTCTCAATTTTTAGTTATAATATTAAAAGAAAAGCTCTTCTTTGCAAGTTAAATCTGTCCAGTGCAGTCATTTAACTTTAGCATATTGTTTTGTAAATTTGAAAAATTAATCTATAATAAACTTTGTAGATTTTGCTTTCGATTTATGGTTATAATATTAAAATAGAATATTTATTTTAATAAAGCGACGTCGTTTTGTGTAGTCATTTGTATTTAATTTCTATAAAAGAGAAACATCGCCAACTTTAATGAAAAATAAAAGAAAGAGAAATATTTGTGTTTTTATTATACGTAGAAAGAAAAAAGTCTTATATCCCGGGTGCTGTCTTTGGTATTGTCTTCTTTGATGATACTTAGGTAGACATCTAGATTTTTAAAGTAAAAACCTTAAAGGAGGTGAGTTGAGTGAAAAAAACGATTTTGGTTGTATTATCTTCTATGTTGTTGAGTAGTAGTGCCTTACTTGTTAATGCCGACACATCAGTGGAAAGAGCAACTGAAAGTGGTGTTGAGTTTACACAAGAGAAAATAGTCGGTGTACCACGTGATCCAAAAGATCCGAGTAAACCGTTTCCGGGTAAGCAAGGTACTCTAAACGCTTATGAAGATGATACAGAACAAAATTATTCGCAAGCAACTAAAGACAACCCCAAGCTTTTAAGTTCGAACGAGGAAATAGAACTAGGTTTGACACACGTTCCTGCGAAACTGTCATTTGGAGCAGTTGTTGCGACAGACGGATTAGCAGTTTATCGTTCAATTGGAGATGCTGCGTTCTATGAAGATGAAATTTATCATTTGCAAATGATGGATAACCGTAGTCCAGAGTCAACTGGTTGGAGTGTTAGTGTCCAACTACAAGACAAGATTACTTCTACTGATGGTTCCCATAAAGTAGAAGGCGCAATGCTTTGGATCCCCAAGGGTGAGTCAAGAAATGAGTTAAATCAAAACAGTGCATCTGTTGATACGACGAATTTTGAAGCTTTTGCTGGTTATGTAACAGATGCAGCACCATTAGAAGTTTGGCGCACACAAGGCAATGATAAGACGCGTGGTAAAGCCGTTTCTTCCTATGTGCTAGCAGCAAATGCGATGGAATTACATATTCCAGAAAACACCGAGTTCCAACGTGATAGCTATGCGTTCGATATGCTTTGGACAGTAGCAGCAACACCTGATAAATAATATCAAGTGGCTGCAAGCTAGGATAGGCAGTTAGAACGCATGAAAACAAAAGGAAATAAAGAAAAATTAAAAAGGAAAATTAAAACATGAAGCACATTAAATTACTTTCAGTAGTAGCGTTAGCAGTATTTGGCGCGACAGCAGCAAGCAGCGTCGTTAGTGCCGCCCCAGTTTTGGATCGTCAAACAGGAGGCAGCATCGAATTTGATAACGCAACAAACGACATCGATATCAATGACCCAGAGAAACCAGATGTGGCATTCCCGACAACAGAAGATCCTAAAAAACCAATTGAGCTTATCCAAGGCCCAGCAGGTGGTTTGTTCTTAGGTGGTGTCCCTGATACCTTTAACTTTGGTAAACATGAGATTGGTGCAACTGATATCTTCTCTGGTAAAGTCTTGACTTATGAACAAGAGAAACGCCCATCAGTAACTAGAAAACAAGGTGTCGCTGTCTATGATGGTCGTATTGATAAAGATGACTGGTCGCTTAGTGCTAAGTTATCAGCGTTTAATACTGGTAAATTAAAAGGGACAACGATTACAATCGAAAATGCGAAAACACTTTCTCAATTTCCTAACCAACAACCTAAGCTAGTTCAAGGGTCAAAAACAACGATTTCACAAACAACATCTGTTGAGTTTTTGAAATCAGATCCAAAAGCAAAAGGAACGACATCAGCATTGTGGGACAAGTTTTCAGATGTCAAAATCAACGTTCCTGCAAGCGAAATCACTAAAGGGGCACACAAAGCAACAGTTGACTGGACTTTAGTCGCAGGCGCTAACTAATTGCCAACATCTGACTAAAAGCACCATCAAATCAAAAAACGGTTACAATTAATAAAAAATAAAAAAGAGGATTACAAATTATGAAAAACATCAAATTACTTTCAGCTTCAGTTTTAGTCGCAACACTATTTTCTGCATCAGCATCACTTGCTTCTGCAGACACAACAAAATCTAGTGTTGAATTGACAGAAGATATCGGTCCGGGTGCATCACTTGTTTTGCCAACTGTACCAGATAACTTAGGGACTGACCTACCAGACAGCATCTATAAAACTGGTACTAAACCAGATGTGACAGACTCTAGCATCTTAACTGCAAAAGATTTGACAAATCCTGCTTACCCAAATGAAGTTATCCCTGGTTATGCTGGAGATTTGCACTTCTCACTGATTCCAAAACAATTTGACTTTGGTTCACATAAAGTAAGTGCTGCTGACCAACAAGTTGGTGTTAAATATGCACAAGAATCAGCTTCACCATTTACTGGTTTGCAAGCAGTAGAAGTTCACGATGGTCGTGTATCTGCTGGTGATGACTGGCACGTAACTGCTAAACTTGGTACTTTTGCAAACCTGAGAGGTGCAAAAATCACTTTCAAAAACACACAAGTAGGTAATCAATACAGCAATGGTACAGCTGTTTTAGGTAAAGGCCACACTGGTACAACGACTAAAACTTTTGAGTTGGTAGAAGGCGCTGCAGCTAAAAGCTTCTTGAGTGCAGGAACTGTCTCTAAAGGGAATACTTCTGGTTACTGGGCTAACAAAACTGATTTAGAACTCTCTATCCCAGCAGGTCAATTAAAAGCTGGTAAACATACTGCTGATGTGACTTGGACTTTAGAAGCAACACCAGAAGTTTAAGCTTAAATCAAAACACACGAAAACAACTCAAAATCAGAATTACAAAAAGGAATAGAACATGAAAAACATTAAATTATTGAGCGCATTAGCACTTTCAGCTACACTCGTAGCTGCTTCAGCAAGCCTTGCTTCAGCAGCGGTTGTTACTAAACCGGGTAACACAGCAACTGAAACAACTTCAGGTTCAGCTGGTTTTATCACAGATAAAACAACAGCTTTCGTCCCACAACTTCCAGAAGGTAAAGGGGATGACACAGTAGCGAATGGTTTGACAAATCCAGACGTTATCGACTCAACTGTTAAAGTCAGTGACTTGGCACTCTATGCGCATCCAGCTGAGTTCAACTTCGGTGTGACAAAAATCTCAGCCGCTGACAAACAAAAAACGACAGTTGCATTGAAACAAAAAAATTGGGCTGCTGCGAATAACAACGCTGATGGTACTGATACAACAGGTTCAACAAAACTTTATTCACGTGACTTCCAAAGTTTACGTGTTCAAGATGGACGTGTCATTCCAAAAGATTGGTCAATTTCAGCAGAAGCTACACCGTTTAAAGATGGTAGCAAAACATTGACTGGTGCTGTGATTAAGATTTCTAAAGCGACTAAATTCACTTCTGATACAAAAGGTGCTTTATCAACACCAGCAGCGAATGGTGCATTTGAAATCAAAACGACAGGTGCTGCTACAGCGGACATCTTGAAAGCAGACCCTGAAGCACGCTTCACATCTGACCTTAACTGGAAAACTTCAGACGTATCATTGGAATTCCCTGGTTCTGTCATTGATACAGGTAACTTTACATCAACAGTCACTTGGACTTTAACAGGTACACCAGACGCATAATTTCTAAAATTATGAGCTTGAGAGGCTAGGAAGGCCATCCTAGCCTTTCGAGCTTATAATCTTAGTTAAAGGAGTCTTATTATTAACATGAAAAACATTAAATTATTGAGTGCCTTAGCACTGTCAATATTTGCAACATCTGCTATGGGGCTTACAACGTCAGCAGATACGAAAACAGGTGATGCTTTTGCAACATTTAAAGAAGATACATCACCCACTGAACCCAAAATCCCAGGAAAAATCGGTGCGGGTCAACTAGATCCACAAGCAATAGCTGATCTTACCAACCCGGCTAAAGGCCCAACGGTTTACACAGCAGCTCAAAAAAATGAGCTTGCGATTGTGCAACGCCCTTCGGTCTTTAACTTCGGCGAAACAATTTTGAAACCAGACAGCAGAAGACAAGATTTAACAGTCAAAGCTCTGGCTAAAAATGTGGACGGCACTAGCTTTGATGATAAATTCAAAGACAGTTCTTACGTGCAATACGTGACAGTCTACGATGGTCGCACAGCTACAGATGGTTGGGAGTTAAATGCTTCAGCAACTGTCTTAACAGATAAAACGACAGCATCGAAACAATTAACGGGTGCAACGATTTCAATCGCCAACACGACACGTTGGAATGAAGATGCGGATGCTGGGAAAAGTGCGAATACCAATCTGACAGGTTCAGATTTCGTCATTAAAACAGATGGGTCATCAACTAAAGTTATGGAAACGAAGACAGCGAAATATGAGTCGGATGTCATTTTCCGTGCGGATGATGTGTCCTTGACTGTACCAGCATCAGTTGTTCAAATGGGTGACTTTGGTTCAACGATTACATGGACATTAGTTGCAGCACCATAACATTAAAAGAATAAGGTTTTTGTCTTATCATGCTCTACCAGACAAATCATTAAAAAATGAAGTTCAAATACTGGTAATTTTTACAAATAAAGTTTAGTATTAGAGTATAGTGGCAATATAAAAATTTTTGAATCTTGAAAGGAAAAAAACACAAGACTTATGTTTAACAAGAAAATTAAATATCTAACAATTACTCTAATGCTTGCTTTGCTTACCATTGGACAGTTTTCTATGGGGGCTATCACATCACATGCGGCAGCGCAAGGTGATTACTCTATCCAAAAAGTTGCGCCAGCAAGTGGTGAAATCAAGGAAGATGCCTCTTACTATGATTTAAAAATGGCACCGGGCGAAACGAAAACGATTGAAGCTAAAATTTTTAATAAAGGCTCTGAAGAGATTATTGTAAAAGATCAAATCTTTTCATCTTTTACCAACGCAAATGGTCAAATTGATTATACAAAACAAGCTGAGTCATATGATAAAAGCTTGAAAATCAAGATGAGTGATATTGCACAGGTCAAAGCCAGTGATATTGATGCTAAAGTAGCACCGGGTGGGGAAACAACTGTTAGTGTTGATATTACAGTACCCCAAGACGCACAGGCGGGTGTTATTCTAGGCTCATGGCATTTTGAAAAAGAAGGTCAAGTAGACGACAGTGGCAAAAAAGAGGGTGTTACCATCAACTCTAAGTATGCCTATGCGCTTGCGATTAAAATTACAGTTGATAAAGAAATTGAAAAACCTAATCTTAATCTTTTGAGTATTTCTGCAGGTGTTGTCAATTATAAAAAAGCTTTCCTTGCTGAAATTCAAAATGATATGCCAGCAATTGTCGGCAAGTTGACAATCGATGCTAAAGTAACAGCCAAAGGGAAGTTTGATACACTCTATGAAAATAAACTAGAGGGACTTACTTTCGCACCAAATTCCAACTACAAATTCCCAGTATTCCTTGGTACAGACCAATTTAAAGCTGGCGAATATACGTATCGTATCAAGGCGACGACAGATGATCCGAAATGGTCAAGCAAAACTTGGGAATGGAATAAGGACTTTACCGTCTTGCCAAATGAAGCGAAAAAGGCAAACTCGCAAGCGATTAATGATCCAAGACCTGAAAAATTACCAATGTGGGTATTCTTTGCGATTGGTGGTTTACTACTTCTTATTCTATTACTTCTTTTCCTATTCTTGCTTTTAAGAAAACGTCGCAATAAAGAGGAAGAGGAAGAATGATTTATCATAGAATGAAAGAAAACTATATGGAGAGTACAGTGAAAAAAAATATTAAGTGGCTTTTGTTGGCCCTTCTGGTATTTGTTTCTGTTGGCACCCACCATGTTTCTGCAGAAACGACTCATGGTGAGTTTCAAGTAGGAAAAAATCCACCAGCAACATCAACACCGCCACCCACTTCATCATTACCAACAACAGACAATGGTGGTGGTAGTGGTGTGGTGTCATCCGATCAACTTCCTATGACTGGTGAACAAGTGTTTGTTTGGACTTTATTTGCTGGTTTGTTACTTGTTGCCCTCGTGCTCCTCATACTCGTTATGCGGAAAAGAAAAGAGCAACAAGAGGTACAGACGCATCATCAATCTTAGTTTCAAAATCCATTCTTTTTCCGTTACAAGTTGTTGCTAGGATTAAAAAGATTGGAAGGATTAAACCCCGAACAAAAAGTTTTAAAATAGAAGGATCACATGATTGATATCATGTGGTTCTTCTTTTTTTGTCAATTAAAGTCAAGGTTCGTTTCAAATTAACAAAAAAATATCCTAACAGCAACCTTATTATTAATGCGTATATTTTTATGGGAAAACTGTTATTTTATTTGATAAAAGAAACAGAAAATGTTATAATTAAGGCAGTAGGCAGTAGGCAGTAGGCAGTAGGCAGTAGGCAGTAGGCAGTAGGCAGTAGGCAGTAGGCAGTAGGCAGTAGGCAGTAGGCAGTAGGCAGTAGGCAGTAGGCAGTAGGCAGTAGGCAGTAGGCAGTAGGCAGTAGGCAGTAGGCAGTAGGCAGTAGGCAGTAGTTATTTTATTCAAATCTAAATTAGAAATTAATACGTATAACTTAAAACTTCAACCTTAACACTTAGTACAACAAGCTTATGCATAAGTCTCAATATCAAAAATCTCAAACTCAAAACTGTAAAACTCATGTCACAAACCTTACACATTACAACTCAGTC
>NZ_BAAGGP010000082.1:0-12909 GCF_054658615.1 Pseudolactococcus yaeyamensis | reverse complement strand
CCTTAAGCTACCCTCGGGTAGAGGAGGCACAAGATAGGGGAGTATCTTGTACCTTTGGAGTAAAAAAGGAAAATATTTGCCTATTGCTAGGCAATGGCTGATACCTGGAATCGAACCAAGACATTCCGCTCCTGTCACTTAACTAAGCTCAGGTGCTAATTATCAGCATATTGACAATGCTTTCACCAGAGCATTGCCAGAACCAAAAAGGATAAAATAATTTTTCTTTTTTATTTTGGTGATGCAACTTTAGGGATTTGAACCCAATCTCTCATATCTCATGAGCGCTCTACCGTTAAGCTAAAGTTGCCTAGCTAATGGAAAACTACGTTTTTTTAGTTTCCCATTTCACTAGTAACATATCATCTCTTTTGAGTTCTACGTCTTCCCACTTATTAAGCAAGTGACGTGTATCAAATCCATGTTCAACAACGACTGCTGCACCATTTGGTGTAGGATGTACCTGAACCTCACTCTTGTCTAACCCACACCCAACCAAGTCATCTAAGAACTTGTCTAAATCGGCTTTATCCGCATCATAGTCAAACAACCATTTACTTTCAGCTGCGTTTTGTTTTTGAGCCGCAAGCGATGCTAACTTCAATGTCAGGCGTGCAACAGGTGTATCTGGATTATCCAGCAAGTAATGTTGCAATTCTCTAACTACTTTTGAGTTGTCACGTCGATTGACAGAGACATACATCCTACTCATTTCACCAGCTACACCTGCTTGAACAAATCTTTCAAATTCGGCTTGCATTTTAGGAGTGCCAACCTCTCTGGTTGACACAAATGTTTCTTTCCTCTGTTCAAAGCTGTCAACATTTTTGTTATCCTTGTTCCTTGATACAAATAAAACAACTCTCAGGTCTCCACCATTATTTAATTTATCTTGCATAAAAACTCTCCTCGATGTTAGTTATTGTCAAATTGTGGCGATTTCCTATCAAAAATACACATCACTAGATATAGCAAGAAAAGTACTAACAGCAGTGGCAGACAAGCGATAAACGCCATCCCTGTAAAACATAGAACAACTGGTCTACAAATCATATCAATCATTTTCAACTCCCCATTGTCTCAAGCTGATATAATTGAACGCTACCTTTACCTTTGTACTGCTTGGCAAAATTTTCAGCCTCAGGTCTTTCTTCAAAATAATGTTTTTTAGGTTTCGATTTTTTAGCTGTACTGATTTTAGTAATCTGCACAATCCACTCTGCTTGTTTGGGTTTTGTTTCCGTTGGCATTTCGTTCTTTATCAATGTTCTTACTTTCTATTTGAATTTTTGAGTGCTAAAACTAAAATCTTTCACACTACCACCATAGGCACTGCCATCATTTAAGATAACTGAGACCGTCTCGTTAGAAACATTTAATTCCTTTATTTCTCCATTAATTACTTGACCATTTTGTAGTTTGATTTGTACATAATTAAATCTAGTGTTCAGAGCGTTTAGGCTAGAATTAGCACAGCCGCTTAAACAAATGATTGACAAAAACAATAAAACAATGATTTTTTTCTTCATGATTCTCCAATCTGTTCTCTAGTCTTAAATTTCAATCCCTCACGATAACCTGAATTAGCTGCTTTTGTGGAAAATATAAATCCTTCTAAAATTTCTTCCCGAGTAAGTCCGTCAGCACGTCTGGTCATTCCCCACCCCCAATTAATCAATATCGACATCAGCCAATTCAATGTCCTTTTTACAAAAATCACATTCAACTGACACACCAACATTTCCGACCCACAAATCATATTCGTCGCCACTTTTATCTAAAACATCAGAAAAGCTCAAGCTAATCTCTGTACTGCAATAAGGACATTCAAATTCAATATCAGAAGGTTTCATGACTAGTTTATAATCAGCTTTTTTCATTTCTCTCTCCAATCTGGTCTCTGCTCTTAAATTTCAGCCCCTCACGATAACCTGACCTCGCCGCATCATAATCCTTAATGTCATGTGATGTATCTTTGTTTGAGGTTGTTAAACCTAATTGCTCAACCTCGTATTTGACAACAGCAGGCAACTGTAAAGCTAACTCATAACTCTTTTCTGCGACCTGTTGTTCCAAGACCTCTGACAAACCCAATAAATAGCCTTGAATATAATCCTGCCTCATTTGCCACTTGCGCTTTCTCTTACGTTTAATTTCAGGCTGTTGCATATAAGCCCTAGCAAAGTAAGCAACACTACCCTTAGCATACTGAAAAACAACCTCAGCGATCTGAACATCTGATGTCAAGCCAAGAAAACAAAATTCTATAATCTCGCTTTCAAGACAATAATATTTAACCCTGAAATTCCTAGCAATAATCCTTGCTAGACGATATAACCATTTATGCGGCTTACCTGAATGAACAACTGTGGTGATCACTTCATTCAAGCGTTCCTGTTCTTTATAGCTAAACAAATCTTCTTCCGAAATCTCATAAGTCATCATCAATTCTTGTGCAATAGCTAAGGCTGTTCTTGATTCTTCGTCATTTGCATCGTTAGCCAAGTCCAATAAATTTTTGATCTTTCTTAATCGCTTATCTGTCATACTGTCGCCTTTTCTTCTGATGATAAGACAATCCAATCATTATATTCCTTGCTATAAGCCTTTTGATTGCTATAAAGTTCTACACGATTTTCATAAACGACCTCAGCTATAACATCTGAGGATGGCAGTTGATAGATTAATATTTCCATATCACTTCCAGCCGATTTAACAGTAACGCCATTTAAAAATAGCTTATTGTTTTCAACAGTAGAATTTTTTAGATCACACAAAACATCGTCTACATATTTTTGTACCCAATTCATTTTGAAACCTCCTTAAATTTCTCAACATACAAAAAAGAGAACAAATTTCTTTGTTCTCTTGATTCCTTGCTATATATGGGTTTATGCTTATCTGTACAACTCTAGATACTTACAGTCAGACTAGACTAAATTAAATCTTGGAAAAGACCTTTGACAAATAGCGCTTCATCAAAGTTTTCCAAATCCTGAATGCCTTCCCCAAGTCCAACTAATTTCACAGGAATTTGTAAGATTTGTTGAATGGTCAAGATGATACCACCTTTGGCTGAACCGTCTAGTTTTGTCAAGACAATCCCTGTCAATGGTGTGACGTTTGAAAATTCTTTAGCCTGAGAAATCGCATTTTGACCTGTTGTCGCGTCCAACGCTAGCAAGGTTTCATGTGGGGCATTTGGCAACTCACGCTTGATGATTTTACCCATTTTTTCAAGTTCTTTCATCAAGTTGTCTTTATTTTGCAAACGACCAGCTGTATCAATCAATAAAACATCAAATCGTTCAGTCTGCGCACGTTTGACCGCATCAAAAACAACGGATGCTGGGTCAGAATTTTCTTTCCCAACAACGACGTCAACCCCACTACGACGCGCCCATTCGACCAATTGGTCTCTGGCCCCAGCACGGAAAGTGTCCGCTGCTGCGAGTAAGACTTTTTTACCTTCATTTTTGAACCGATTTGCGAGTTTCCCAATCGTTGTTGTTTTGCCAACACCATTGACCCCAACGAACATCATGACAGTTAAACCATCTTGAAGATTGATCGCCGTATTCAGACCCGATTCTCCAAAATTATCAACCATTTTTTCGATGATGACACGTTTCACATCATCCGTTGATTTGGCATTTTGAAGTTTAACCTCACGGCGCAACTCATCTGTCAACTGCGTCGCCACATCAACGCCGACATCACTCATAATCAGCGTGTCTTCTAAATCTTCGAAAAATGCTTCGTCAACTGAACGGAAGTTTGATAGAAATTCATTAAAACGTGCGCCAAATGACTTGCTTGTTTTTTTCAGTGATTTTTCGTATTTTTCTTCGATTTGTTGTGGCGTTTCAGGTTCGAGTTTAGGCTCTGGTGTAATCTCAGGCTCGTGTTCAGGTTCAGGTCTAACTTCTATCTCAGGTTCTGTTACAGTCTCATTTTTCGGTGATTCCTCTGTTTCTGATAAGTCAAGTTTAAAAATATCAGCTGAGGTATTTTCTTCAATTTGTTCTGCAACTTTTTTACCAAAAATTTTATCAAATAAGCCCATTTAATCCTCCAAAATATAGGTTTGAATTGCCCAAGCAACGCCATGTTCATCATTTGTAACCGGTGCGACAACATCTGCTAGTGCTTTGACTTCAGGGGTCGCATTCTTCATGGCGATACCAAGTCCCGCCCATTCTAGCATGGCCAAGTCATTTTCTTCATCGCCCATGGCCATGACATTTTCTCGCTCAATGCCTAAAATGGCTGTTAGTTTTTCAAGACCAAATGATTTGACTACGCCCTTAGGCATGATTTCTAGCAGAATATCCCGAGACTTGAAAATCTCGTATTTTGCTTTTAAAGCGACTGGTATTTTAGGGATTTGTTGATCCAGAAAATCCGCGTTAATGGCACTGACCGCCTTATTGAAAATAATATCACGTGGTATCGTATCAAATGGCTCCTCGACAAAATCAAGAAAAGGGCTGAGTTTTTGATATAGCGACGACGGATTTGTTTCATAGACGACCCCATCTGAAATCACATCCAAAGGCAGGTCAAGCGCAACAAAGCAAGCATGAATTTCAGTTAAATCATCATAAGAAAAAGTTTTCTTTGAGAGAATCTCGCCGTTATTGCGCTGAACCAAGCCACCGTTAAAGGTAATTGAGTATTCTGATGCCACCAGTAAATCTAGTTCAGTCAAAATATGCTCAATCGCTTTTAATGGTCGACCGGTTGTAATCACCACATGAACACCTGCTGCCTGCGCTTGTTTAATGGCGACTTTATTTTCAGCAGAAATCTGCTTGTCATGCGTCAATAAGGTCCCATCTAAATCTAGTGCTAATAATTTTATTTTTGACATTTTAAAGGGCCTCTTTCTTATTTTTATTGCTTATCTGCCGCCACAAAATCTTTCAGCTTCACAGAAACGATTTTCGAGATGCCACCTTCCTGCATGGTCACCCCATACATGGCTTTTGCCGCCTTCATCGTCCCTTTTCTGTGGGTCACAACGATAAACTGGCTCCCTTCATCGAAACGCGTCATATAATCGCCGAATCGTTTGACATTTGCCTCATCTAACGCCGCCTCAACTTCGTCGAGGACGACGAATGGGACTGTTCTAACACGTATGATGGCGAACAGCAAAGCCAGTGCCGTTAAGGATTTTTCGCCCCCACTCATGAGGTTGAGACTGGCGAGTTTTTTGCCGGGTGGCTGAACGGCAATCTCAATCCCAGCATCTAATAAATCTTCTGAGGTTAGAATCAAATCAGCCTGACCACCGCCAAACATCTGCGTAAAGGTCGTTTGAAATGACGTTCTAATCGCCTCAAAAGTTGATTTGAAGCGAATTTTTACCTCATCGTCCATATCAGAAATCGTTGATTCTAGCAAGGCTTTGGCTTTGAACAAGTCTTCTTTTTGTGTATTGAGAAACTCACGGCGTTCGTTGACTTCATCAAATTGTTCAATCGCAGCGAGATTAATCGGACCGAGTTTTCTAATTTGCAATTCTAGTGATTGGAGCTGACGTTCACTTTCTGCCAGACTGACTAGGTCTTCTGCCTGTGCCTGTGCCTCATCAAAACTCATCTGATAGTCATTGACCAGTTTGTTTTGACGACTTCTCAAGCGATTTTCAGACGTTTCTAGTGAGAGTTCCAGTCTGGTTTTCTGGGATAAGTGCTCCTGACGTTGCTTGATATTGACCGCATTGGCATCATCCAAATCTTCGATTTGGGCAGTCAAATCTTCGCGTTCGAAACGCAGACTGACCAGTTTGATATTGGCTGTTTCTAGTTTTTCCGTCACTTGAGTGAGATGAGTCGTCAGACTTTCGAGACGCGTCTCATCATTTAAATCAGACGCATTGGCCGCATTTTGGCTGGTCAAAGCTTGAATTTCAGCTTCTAAATTGGCTTGTTCAGATGTTAAGCGGTTGATTTCACCTGTTTGGTGGCGAATATCAGACGTGATTTCAGAAAGTTTCACTTGCTTGTCTTGCAAGTCTCGACGCAAGTTCTCCGTCAATATTTTAACTTGTGACTGACTACTTTTCACTTCGGAAATGTCGGTGTTAATCTGTGTTTTCTGTTCTTGAATGGCAAGGAGAGAAGAGTCATGCCCTGCATTTTCAAGCGTCAGTTTGTCAATGATAGCTTGTTCGTCAGACGCATTGGACAGCGCCAAACGACTTTCCAAGTCTCGTTTGCTCTCCAAGAGTGCCTGTTCTTTCAAGCTATATTCTTGACTTTCTAAGCGTGCTGTTTCGCCTTTTTGACGTAAGTCTGCTAAAGTCGTGGTCAAGGCTGTTTTTTGATGTTGTAAGTTTTGCAAGTCTTTTTCAAAACTGCGAACAGTCTGGTCCAAAACTGCAACTTTTTGTGTCAAATCATCAATTTCGACATTGGTAAAAGTCGTTGAATTTTTCTTATTCGCACCACCTGAGAAAGACCCACCAGGTCTAATTTCTGTTCCATCTAAGGCAACGATTCGAGCTGTAAAATTCAATGCACGTGCAATTTTTGTTGCATTATCATTCGTGTCAACGATAAGGACACTCCCTAATAAATTTGAAATTGCTGGTGCAATTTTTTCATCATAGGTGACTAAGTTTTGTGCTGTATCAATGAAACCTGGCATATTAACAACCTGATTCGTTTTGCCAAAATGACGGGGTTTGATGGTCGTCAAAGGTAGGAAGGTCGCACGTCCAAGACGCTGTGACCGCAGGAAATTAATGGCAGATTTTGCAGCTTGTTCATCTGAGACGATAATATTTTGCGCACCACCCGCTAAGGCAATATCCATCGCCGTGGCATACTGTTTATCAAAACTCACCAAATCAGCCACTGCACCAATAATGCCCGGCAATTTATCAGAGGCTTGTAAGACGGCTTTGACACCCTGATAAAAATTGGCATGACTAGCCCGGATATTTTCCAAACTCGTTAAACGTGCCTTACCTTTATTCAGCTCATCCATAGCCGCAAACAAACGATTCTGTGTCTGACTAATATCTGCTTCTAACTTTTTGAATTGCGTATCTGCTGTACTGTACTGGCTTAAAAGCTGCTCTAACTCTAGTTTCAAGTCCTCAGAACGTTGGGTTGTGGCTGCTAACTCGACTTTTAAGCTATCATATTTTTCAGATAAAGCTTGATTTTCAGTTGATTTGCTGGCGGCATTAGCTCTGATATTGTCTAACTCTGATGTGTTTTTGGTAATGGCATTCGATAGCTGAGCCTCTTGGTTCACTAAGTCTACAAATTCTGCTCTCAAACGCTCGATGACATCATCTGGATTTTCAGAAAAATTATCTAATTTACCTTGTAGAGTTTGAATCTGCGTTTCCAAATCATCTTTTAAGACTTGTTTTTTTTCAAGTTTATCCGTTAAACTTGTCAGGTTTTCAGAAATCTCAGCTACTTTATTTGTGAGATTTGCGATGCGTGCCTCACGTTCTGCCGCAGACTTTTGAGACATCTGAGCTTGACTGTGAAAAATATCAATTTTAGACTGAAAATCAGATTTTGCTGTCGTTAATTGTAAAATCTCAGTCTGTAATTTTTCTTGTTCTGATTCAACGGCTGAACGTTGTTGCTTTAACTTAAGCACATCATGCTCAAAGACTTCCTGTGCCGCATCAAGCTGAGCTAAAGTCTCCTGCACTTCTTTAAATTGCGCTTGCGCACTTTCATAGCTGACTTTTTCAGCAATGATTTGTGCGACTAAAACAGATATTTCAAGTTTCGCACGTTTATCATCGAATTCACGAAATTTAAGTGCGACATCACGTTGCGCACGCAAGGGCGTTAGCTGACCATCTAACTCATAAATGATGTCATCTAAGCGGTCCATGTTTTCTTGTGTCGCTGATAATTTAGATTCTGTTTCTTTCTTGCGATTTTTGTACTTTAAAACACCCGCGGCTTCTTCAAAAATGGCGCGACGTTCTTCCGGTTTGCTGTTAAAAATCAACTCTATCTTCCCTTGAGAAATGATAGAAAAGCTATCACGACCAAGACCGGTATCCGTGAACAATTCATGAACATCTTTCAGTCGGACTTTTTTGCCGTTAATCAAAAACTCGCTATCACCATTACGGTAAAGACGACGTGTAATGACAACTGTTGCCTCACTTGGTAGATAGCCGTCGGCATTATCAAAAGTGACAATGACTTCTGCATAGTTGAGCGCCCGACGTTTCTGCGTACCTGCAAAAATAATATCTGGCATTTTCGCACCACGCAGACTTTTAGCCGACTGCTCGCCTAGCGCCCAACGCAAACTTTCTGTAACATTTGACTTACCAGAACCATTTGGCCCGACAATCGCCGTCACACCCGTGTCAAAAGTAATTTTTGTTCGATCAGCAAAAGATTTAAAACCGACCATTTCGATTTGCTTCAAATACATCTTAGTTGTCCTTTTGTTGATTTTTCTGCTTTACGAAAGCTGAGCGTGCCGCATCTTGCTCGGCAATTTTCTTAGACTTTCCTTTGCCGTGACCAATGGTGCTGCCTTCAAATACGACATCTACTTCAAAAATAGGCGCATGAACTGGTCCACTTTGCCCAACGATGACATATTCAAGTGGAATTTTATTATTTTGATCAATCTGACCTGCTGTGTAAAAAATCTCTTGCAAGGCTGATTTATAATCCGTGACTTTATCATAAGAGCCACTTTCAATCTCAGGAATCATCACATCATAAATAAATTTTTTAACTGCAGCTAAATCTTTATCCATTAACAAGGCACCCAGAAAAGCTTCAAATAAATTTTCGAGATTGGCATCATTTTCACGGCCACCACTTTTTTCTTCGCCATTGCCTAGTTTCAGATACTGTTCAAACCCCAATTTACGCGAAAAGTCCGCAAGAGATTCTCTGCGAACGATTGAAATTTTCTTTTCGGTTAAAACACCTTCACGCTCATGGGGATAGGCTTTATAGAGGTATTCGACAATGATAAACCCGAGTGCCGCATCTCCCAAAAACTCCAAGCGCTCATTATGAAAAACGCTCGAATCTTTATGCTCAAAATAATATGATTTATGTGTAAAAGCCTCTTCTAGCAACTCAGGCTTATTAAAATTAATCTGATAGTCTCTTAATTTTTCTTGTAAAGTTTCCATTGTTTCTATTATATCAAAAAGTCCCGACTTTCGCACTTTCCCGCCAATGGTGATGATGATTTTTTATCTTGATACCTCGTTAAAATAAAAATCATACGCTTCAAGCAACCACGGATGCAGAACCAGTAAATTACTGTGATACAAGTAATCGATAAAAAATTTTGTCGCATCATCAAGCGAGTGATTAAAAACACGCATTAAGTCTGTTAGATAAGGCGGTGTACCTTTATCGTCCCACTTGACCTTGTCAGCCAGACAAACGACTTTTTCTAGGTCTGTCGGATTGGCATGGAGGGTTGTATGGTAAACAATCGCACTCAAAATTTCTGGTGCTGTCACACCAAAAATGTCTTTGGCAAAGTAAGCTGAAAATTTACCATGTAAGAGCATAGGTACAGCACGTTCCTCAGGTAGGACATCAATGCCAAGCGTCTCAGCAAGCGCAATCCTTTTCTCATTTGGCACTAGCCCGCCAATATCATGCAATAAACCAGCCATAAAAGCCGCTTTTTCATCTAAGTTGAAACGTTTGGCTAAACTTTTCGCCTCATTGGCGACATTGAGCAGGTGCGACCAAAGGTAGTTATGCGTCGTTTGATTGACTTCACAAACTTTTTTGACGTCCTCAAACACATGGCCAGTCAGTGGCACATCAAAGTAATCAGCTTTTATCTCATCATATAAGGTCATTTCCCCAACCTCATTACCACTTGGTGGCGCAATAAGTCACCATTTTCATAAATCGGCTCGGTATAGTTTTCAACAAAATAATCCTTAACCACATCAACAATTTTAAAGCCGACGGCTTCATATAAACCAATCGCATCAACCGTCAAATCTCCCGTTTTGACCCAAATCACAGCTTGCGTGTCACGCGCCTGAATGTCCGAAAGCGCAAACGTCATCAAGGCTCTACCAATCCCTTGTCGGAAATGGTCTGGGTCTACGGACACGTTCATAATTTCATAGTTGTGTTCCTCTGGCAATGCCATCAGAACCAACACACCTAAAATCGCCTGATTACCATTTTCAGCGACAAACACCCGAGACTTTGCCATATAAGTCTCGACAATCGCACGTTCTGGGTCAGCATTTAATAACAGCGCCCAAGGCAGCGCCTCGCCCTGTTCCAATTCTCTCATCATCTTTTATACCAAAAATAAGGAGTCGCCTCCTTATTTCCTCTTATCATCTACTCTCTATTTCCTGATCAATTTCCTTACCTAGAAAGTAAGAAATGACCGTCCGAATCACCACTAAAGCCGCCAGTTTGCCAATATCTTCAAAAGTCGGTTTGATGATACTTTCAACAATGTCCGCCGCAATCAAAATTTCTAGCGAAAATAGCACATAAGCGCCCAGCTCGTTTTTGATTGTGCGCAAGACACTGGCTTTATCAGCATGACTCACTTCATTTTTGACAAACTTGACCGTCGCTTTAAGCACACCACAAATCAAGACCAAAACGGCGACCGTACTCATGACCAGAATCAGCAACTCACAAATTTCAGTGATTATCTTCATACAACCTAACCTACAATACTACCATTTGCGACTCCTGGCGCCACTGTCAACAGGGTCAATTTGTCATCAGATTCTGCTGATAAAATCATCCCTTGTGAGAGTAAGCCCATCATTTTACGTGGTTTCAGATTGGCGACGATTTGCAATTTCAAGCCGACCAATTCTTGCGGATTGGGATAGAATTTGGCAATGCCAGACAAGATTTGACGGTGACCATCATCGCCTGCATCTAGTTCAAATTTCAAGAGTTTGTCAGAGCCTTCAACTTTTTCAACGGCAATGACTTCCGCCACCTTGATTTCAATTTTTTCAAAGTCATCAAATTTAATGGCTTTTTTCTCAGACACTAAAGTTGTTGTTTCTGGGTCAAATGCGGCTGTTTCAGCGACTGGCGATATCGCTTGCATTTGCGCCTTAATATACGCGACTTCTTCTTCCGCATCCAAACGTGGGAAAATTGGCTCACCCTTGCTGACTACTGGCGATGTAAAGTCATGACCAAATGCCAAGTCGGTTAATTTCGGCTCAGTCAAGTCAAGACCGAGTTGTCCGAAAATCGCTTGAGATGTCGCACGCATGAAAGGTTGCAACAAGACAGCAACAATGCGCAAACTTTCCGCTAAATGGTACATGACACTATTTAACTCCGCTGATTTGCTGGCATCTTTAGCCAAAATCCACGGTGTTGTTTCATCAATATATTTGTTAGAACGTGAAATAATCGTCCAGATTTCATTGAGCGCAACATTGAACTCCATTTTATTCATTGCCGTATGATAATTCGTAATCGCTGTTTCAATGACAGATTGCAGTGTGTTGTCAAAGGCTGTCTGTGCTTGTGGTGTCTGGATTTGACCCGCTTGATATTTGTTAATCATGGCAACCGTCCGATTCAGGAGATTACCCAGATCATTTGCCAAATCATAATTGACACGGTTGACAAAATCTTCCGGTGTGAAAATACCGTCACTACCAAACGGCACAGCACGCATGAGATAATAACGCAAGGCATCGAGACCATAACGCTCTACCAACATTTCTGGATAAACGACATTGCCCTTAGATTTAGACATTTTGCCGTCTCTCATGAGCAACCAGCCATGTCCGAAAACTTGTTGAGGCAATGGCAAACCAAGCGCCATCAGCATGATTGGCCAGTAAATGGTGTGGAAACGCACGATTTCTTTACCGACCATGTGAACATTAGCAGGCCAGAATTTATCGAAATTCGTCGTGTCGTCAGAACCATAACCAAGTGCTGTGATATAGTTGGTCAAGGCATCAAGCCAGACATAAACGACGTGTTTCGGGTTTGATTTAATCGGAATCCCCCAAGTAAAGGAGGTCCGCGACACTGCCAAATCTTCCAGACCCGGCTTAATGAAGTTGTTAATCATCTCATTTTTGCGAGATTCAGGCTGGATAAACTCTGGATGTTCGTTGTAGTAAGCAAGCAAACGCTCTGCATATTTACCCATGCGGAAGAAATAAGATTCTTCCTTGACCCACTCGACTTCGTGACCACTCGGTGCTTTCCCACCTGTGACATTGCCCGCCTCATCATGGAAAACCTCAGCAAGCTGCGATTCTGTAAAAAATTCCTCATCTGAAACAGAGTACCAGCCCGCATACTCCCCTAGATAGATGTCATCTTGCGCGAGTAACTGTTCAAACATATCTTGAACCGCTTTTTCATGATAATCATCCGTCGTGCGAATAAAATGGTCGTAAGAAATATCCAGTGTTTCCCACAATTTCTTAATATCAGCAGCCATGCCGTCCACATATGCCTGCGGTGAGATGCCCAAATCTTTTGCTTTTTCTTCAATTTTTTGACCGTGTTCATCTGTGCCAGTCAAGTAGAAAACGTCAAAATCCATTAAACGTTTGTAACGTGCCAATACGTCACAAGCAATCGTTGTGTAGGAATTTCCGATATGGAGCTTGCCAGATGGATAATAAATCGGTGTGGTAATGTAAAAAGTTTCTTTTTGGTTAGTCATTGTAGCCCTTTCAATCGTGCAAATGATGCGACGTTTTTGAAAAATTCGTCCTTATAATTATACCATATTTTTAGTGGTTAAACAGGGTTAGGCAAAAACAGTCACGGTCGTTTCATAAATTAGTCTTGAAAAATTAACCAAAAGTGCTACACTGCCATTAGGAGAACAATATGACACTACAAGAAAAATTTATGATTATAGAAGATTCACGAGATGAAAGATACGTTA
>NZ_BAAGGP010000081.1:0-13063 GCF_054658615.1 Pseudolactococcus yaeyamensis | reverse complement strand
GAGCACAAGTCCTTGATAGCACTTGCGAAAAAATGAATTTTTCGTAGGCTTATTTAGTGTACCTTAGTTTCATAAATCTTGTAAAATAAATTTACAATTAATACTTGACTTATTACCACTAGACTTAGAAAATGAGTAATATCGCACTCAAAAGCATCAATATATCAGCACTATTATACTACTTATTTTGTATTAATAGCATTAATTTAACTTTTTAATGGAATTCCTATTCATTTTAAGGTATAACACTGCATATTCTAAACTTTTAAAAGCAAAACTATTCTCTATATAGAAAAATAACCCAGAAAAAAGATAGCTCTCTTGTCTGGATTATCGCTTATTATTCAGATTTAAATGTTTTCATATCCGATTTGTCTTTGGGAATTTTGTTAGGTTTTGGAATTGGCTTTTCCATTTTTAGTTCTCTTGCTTTTTCATCTGCCTGTACTTTATGATAAACAATACCTGCAATCACAGCACATAACATGAAAATCAAGATAACAATTCCTTTATTTCTTTTTTTCACTGTCATCTTCCTTTTTCCTTTCCTTTTCGATTTTTTCAAGTTCTTCTCGAATCAACTTTTTGGTCTTTTCTACTAACTCTCTTGGAGCTTTGATTTGGTTCATTGTTTCGACATATTCACTTTTCATAATAAATTACCTTTGCCTTCTTGCTTCCTCTGTAATACCAACTGTCCCACAATCATCACAAACACACCTGCCACCAAGCCAATACTAAACACAACAACCCAACGGACATCAAAGGCTTTCTTCGCATCAGCGACCTTATCTTGTTTTGGTGTCGTATTCGTTGTCGCAATCGGCGTCGCAAAGAAATTGTAAATGTTTTGCGTATTAGCACCCTTTGTTCTCGTATTGGCAAGTGTTTTCGAAAAGTCACCGAAGAACCCTTTAGATTCATCAACACCTTGAGTTCCTGTAGAGACCAAATTGTCCGTATTGACAAGGAGATTTTGAGCATCCTTTTGCGTCAATGTTGCTTGATTAACCAGTTCCTCAAACTGTGATGAATTATCCTTAACAGCAGTTGAACTTTCTGCGATTGTTGTCATAGATTTTCCAGTTGTTGTCACTAAAGTTTGGATTTGTTCATAGAGCGAATTATTGGTTTCAGTATAGAGCACTGTTTTCGAGCTATCGTATTTATTCCAGTCTACTACACCAAGTAGCGTTGCACTTTGTTGTTGCCAATTTTTGTAGGTATCATCAATTTTCGCTACAGTTTTCGTATGCCAATCCATTAGTGCAGACAAATTATCCGCAAAGTAATCCCCTGAAAGATGGTTTTGTAAAGTCGACTCATCCTTTTGTAGTGCCAAAATGGAGCTGTTCAAATCCGTTATGGTCTGAATGATTTTATTCAAATCACTCTGTCCCATCGTCAGAAAGTCTTGCACATCTTGATTGCTTAACCGATTGGCAAGTGTCGTTAAATCCATATTGCCATACATATTAAAAATGGAACTTGTGCTCGCGGTCTGAAAATCAGTCGGACTTGTGGCTGAAAGTAAACTTGTGTAATCAGCATTGGGTCTTGCGAAAAGTGTCGCAATCATGCTTGAGGTGCTATCAATTTTCCCAAGTAGGCCTGTTAGAGTTTGAAAATTATCATTAACATATTGGTTATAACTTGTCGTACTTGCCATTGGGACTAAAGCAAAGGTATCCGTTGTCGTTGACAAAATGGTATTAGTTGCTGTTTGATTTCTCCAAGTCGTCGCAAAATTATAGGCAGTTTTATTTCCTAATGCCACAACTAGATTAAACTCAAATGTCTTAGGACTACCAATTCCAGTTGACCCATCAGGATTGGTTGGTATTGGATTGCTTAATGTGACACTATTATCGCTATTGACTGTTATACCTGTTGAAGTAACCGCAGTAACTGTCACTTCGGATGGAAAGGCTGAAGATTTGTAAATTGTTTCCGCTGGCACGGTTATCTTGACATTTCGTGTCAATAATTGATTAACCGTATCTACCGTAGGAACGGTTCCCAATGTCACTGTCCCACTACTCAAATTGAAAGCAGTCGCATATTGACGAATGACCTGTAATTCTTGTTCGTATTTCGTTTTTGTGGCATCATCAATCGTACCATTCGCCACCAAATCAGCCAATTTATAATCAGAATCAGTTAGAGACAGACTGCTAATCAGAGTTTGAAGTTGCGTTAAATAAGCGCTACCAGTTAAATTATCAGCTCTACCAAGAGAGGTTTGAAGTTTGGCAGCTAATGCAGTTCTTGAATTTGAAAGGGTTTGTAGGTTACTGAAACTGTCAAAATTATCGGTTGTTACCGTTAGATTTTGTGCCAAAAATTGATTGTATAAATCAGTTTCAAGTCCAAGTAAGTCATTTCGCTTATCAGTCAGCGTTGTGATTTGGTCTGAAATATCACCTTTAACGTCATCAATAAAGGTATTATAGTCTGTGACCTTCTGTTTCAAGTCAGCTAAATGACCTGTTTCATTCCCCAATGTGTCCTTTTGATAAAACTCATTTAAACCATTGACTATATCTGTGTTCAAGCCCTCAAATTGTTTGTAATAAAAGGTTTGGTCACTTTCAGCTTGATTTGTGATCCCTTTATTAGCATTGTCTACATTGATGCCTGCGATTTTCTTCTGTGTATCGAAATAATCGGTAATCTGCGGCAATTGGTTTGAAAAACTCTCGCCAGTTTGTTTCATCAGATTTTTCGTACTATCTGTAAAGCTATTTTGCATGGCAACATTGGCTTGGTTGATACCTTTCAAACTGCTCGTTCCAGAAATAAAGCTCGTATAATTGGGCATGCTAGATTTAAACGGATTCTGAACTTGACTAGATAAACCAGCAACTAAATTCTGTTGTTTACCAACTGTCGCATTCATCTGGGTTTCAGCTTCAGCAATATTCCCTGCGACGCTTGAATAGTACATCTTGACAACATTTTGATTGAAATCGTATAAGACTGATCTGATTTTGTCTTGGACTATCTTCTCAGATAATTCATCCACTTGTGGTTGAATCTTATAGGCAACATCTGCTTGGGTCGGATCAATATCCTGTAAGGTCAACAAATCTTTTGAAAATGTTTGGGGTAAATAGATGACCGCATCAACCGAACCATCTGAATACGCTTTGTCAGCTACTGACCTTGACACAACTTGCCAGTTATACTTATTATCATTTGAAACCAAGTCAACGAAGCTTTTACCAAAGTTATAGTCTTGGTGATTAAAGTTTGAGGCAATATCTTCATTGACCAAAGCGATTGTCGGTGTTTTAGCTTTGACTTTAGTTTGTGGCTTTTGATTCAGGAAAACAAGAAGAACAACCAAAGCAGACAACACGACAAACAGAGAAATACCTGTGACAAGCATCATCTTACGATAGTGGTTATTCAGTTTATCCGTGAGAGTTGGTCTATGCTTCATTGCTTTAGTTGCTCCTTAATTCAAATATTCATTCACATATTCTTTATAATCTGGCTGAGATTTTTTATTCATAGCATAAACCAAACTTCCTAAAAGATAATTATCCTCTGAATCAGGTTGAAGTAGCAAAGCAACATCCTTCTTTTTTTCTGGAATGATAAGTGAATACATTTTCTTGTTAATTTTTAGACCATAATAATGGTACGAATTCTTTACACCAACAACATTTTGCGTGTAATCATAAGTTTCTTTACCAATTTTAATAGTATCTTTAGAAATAGTGATTGTAACGTTAGTATCAGCTGAATCCTGTGCTTTCCATGTTCCTTGAATCTGTTTTGAACCTTTACAACCCGTTAAAAATAATAGAAAACCTAGACAAGTTATAAATATTAAAATATTTTTTTTCATAACTTTTTATTTCTCTCCTTCAATAAAATCGTTTAATTTATCTAAATATGCGTCTTCGTAATCTGTTACAGGAGCTTTAAATATTATTTCAGAAATTGCTCCTTCATTAAACAAATACATAGATTTAGCATCTTCAAATCCTTGCGGATTTAATACTCCTACATAATCATAAACATTATTTTCGTCATCAAGCTGATAACGTCCGACAATCATTAAAGGCTGTGTAGCACCTTCCAGTAATACAGTTGTTCCGATTGATAACCAATTTTTATTATTTTTCATTTTGATCCTTTCATATTCTTCGTAAGAATTACTATTCCTAGAATTATTAAATATATTGCACCAATACAACCAAGTGCAAAAAGAAGTGGTTTTAAAGTGTGGTTCATTACCTTTATCGCAAATAATGGATAAATAAGCGCAAGTCCAGCATAATACCAACTAAATGCTTCAAATTTTGTAGGTCTTTTCTCCAGAGGTAGCATATTCAGATGTTCTTGAGTTAAAATTTTTCTATTATTAAACGCATAAGAAACATTCACATTTACTGATAATAAACCAACATCAGATAAATTGTGAGTAGCAATATATTCTGCTATATAAAATAGAAGAATATGATTAACATCATCATCAGTAGCCCAATCCACTACTGATAATTCAAGTTGAAACTGACCATTTATCTTGACAATTGAACGACTGAAAACAGCAATAGGAATACCATTTTTATTGACAGGATAGATGGTACCTTTTGTGCCAGAAGAGAGCAAATCCTTACTGTAAATCTCACCATTATTTTCAAAGTAAGATTCCCAATAAGCTATTTTCAAAAAATTATGAACACGCTTTCTAACTACTTTGTTATCACTTTTTTGTAAATCTCTTCCCAAAATTCTTTCTGTTTTTGAAACTTGTTCAAATTTATCATAAACGACAAAAATTTGTTCATTATTTTTTATCTTATAAGCACGATTAGCAGCATCTTGCTCAATATCAAAAACTGTCTCCCACGTATCAGAATTTGGCTCATATTTTAGAATTTTAAAACTTTCTGAATTACCCGATTGCTTTAATTTGAATTGTTTATTCATTTAAACAGCTCACTGAACATTCCACTAGCATCTATTGATATCCCCAATCCAAATGGTCCTAATTTAAATTTTGCCTCTGCTTTTTGTGTTGTTACCCCAGCTTTTGCTTCGGCAGCTACTCCCACGCCAGCACTACCAGAAACATCTACCTTAATGCCAAATAATGTAAATCCTGCTTTTGCCTCCCCTTCTATTACATATGCACTAGCCCCCGCATCTGCCTGCAAACCAAATTCTGGCTTCCCATTCTCATTGGTAAATGCACCAATTCCTACATTTGCATGTGCTTCAGCACTATGACTACTTCCCCTAATAGCTCCATGCACATTTGTTTTATCAACCCCAATTTGTCCATGTCCTTCAGCCTCAGCAGCCGTCACTCCTACTTTTGCCTCCGCTCCTGCTCCTACTCCTGAAGAAAGCGTTCTGTCTTTACCTTTTTTCTTCTTAGTTTTCCCACCTAGTGTAATGCCTGCTTCCCCTTCTATTTCCATAGCAGTAACGGAAACACCATTCCTTTTGTCACCTTTACTTTCTTTTCCTGCGTGAGCTTTGAAGCCTACATCCAGATCTGATAAATCTAAATCCGTTTCAACATTTTTATTCTTTTTCTTACTTTTAGACTTAGACTCCTTATCAGACAAGAATTTGTTTATCTTTGCCAAGTCTTTTTCACTACACTTCATAGAAAAATTCCCTGAACTATCAATACTAACACTATTGACCGCCAATATAGCAGTCGATAAATTCTGAATCTCATTTTGTGCTTCACTAAATAATGATGATGTCTTCATGTCTAATTCATGAAGTTTTTTTAATTTTTCTTCTACTTTTCGAATATCATCTTGAACTGTAGTCATAAAATTTGAGAGGTCACTCGCATAACTGTAACACATCGTTGCCATATCTGGATCATCATTAATTCTGGCTTGATTCTGATAAACCCGAATTTGAGAAGTCAAAGTCGCTTGTTGACGACGTAATTCTTCAAGTTGTTGGTTCAGTTTGTCTTCATCAAGAATTTCACCACCTGCCGCTGCTGTATACTGCGAAAATTGTTGCAGTTTTGCTTTGATGTCTTGAATACTTGTATCTACTTTATCTACTGTAGGAGTAACTAATTGCGAAAACATAGCTAGTCCAGCATTGAAAGCTACACCGCTCAACTGCTTACTATTCAACACACCAATAAGGTGATTATTCCCTTTCTTCAAATCAGCGATGATTTGTTCACAAGTAGAAATATTGGCTTGGAAATTTGATACTAAATCCTGTGATTCATTTGGATTATAAATTAGTCCCATGCTAAATCATTCCTTTCTTTTAATAAATTCTCTCGCTCATCTTCAATTGCCGTTAATGTTTGAAAACTACGTGTGATGTCCTGTTCAAAATTTTCAAGCGATTGTTTCAGTTGACGTTCTTGAATGTGCAATTCTTCGGTTTCACGTTCCTTCTCCATGATTTGCAAATCATAAGTGTAGCGTTTTTTGCATTCTTATCTTTCACGCTACCACCCCCATGTGTTGTTCAACAAAGAAGTTGCATCTTGCTTGTCACGTTGTTCAATCGCAGACGCAAATTTCGGAAATTTTCCTGCTTGTTTTTTTATACCGGATTGTAGTGTAATCATATCACCAACAATTTTATTGGATACTGTTACAGCATTTTTCATACCTGAAAGGTTACTCTCACCCAATGAACTGGATTTGGAATTGACATTTCCTGAATTGCATATTTACGCTAGATTGCCAACAAACAGCTAATAATCTAACTTATAAACTTTTCATAACCTGAGTTAGAAACTAAACTATCATACTTACTTGCAAACTCTTGTTCTTCTGCATTAACATACCCAAAATATATAATAGAGCTTACATTTTCACGATTAAAAAAGATAAATTCTTTACCATCAGTAACCCCTTGTGGATAAGTAACGGCAGAATAATCAAAATATCCTGTTTCACCATCTTGCTCAAAAAGCGAAGCTCTTCCAACAATCATAAGAGGAACTTCTCCGTTCTCAGTCAATACAATACTTCCAATTGGTAAAATTGTGTCGAAAATTTCTTCAGTGTTATTCATTTTTTTATCTCCATTTCTTTTTCTTTCAATATTTTTTTATATTCAGCTAAATATCTCTTTATCGCTGCATTACTAACTTGATGATTTTTATAGAATTGCTCTGCTTTATTGATTTCCTCCTGTAGTTGCTCTATATTTAAATGTTTAATTTTAGAGTCAAACATTTTCTCTAATTTTAGAAATATAAACATTATTGGGAGCGCAAGTTGAGACCACCCAATTATTGTCGCAACTAAAATGACTAAAATAATATAGAAGAACAAATGTCCTGACAGATCACTATCGCTATCATTAACAGCCAAATAAGCTCCTAATGCAAATACTACAAAAATAGGTGTCACAACAAGCCATTGTAAATAAGGAATCCTTGAAAAGATTGCATTGACAAGACCACCATTCCCCTGATTATGTCGAATCCGTATATTTATATCATTTGTTATAATTTTTTTTTGAACGATTATTGGTAGCTCTGTATCACACACTTTTCCTTCATTAAACATCAGATATACATGGTACACAACAGCTTGCGAAACGAGGAGCCCAAGGGAGATAGTCAATAACCAAAAATTACTTTTCCCACCCAAAAGGTCTATAAGTGGTAAAGAACGCTTTCCATGAAAAAATAAATTAAGCAAGGGAACCATGATAAGGGGGGAACTTAATGCACCATAGGATAAAATTTTAGAAATTGTTTGCTCTTGTTGACGTACCTTTTTATTTTTTGAATAATCACGCCAAATTACTTTCTTCTTTTTAAGATCATATTCGCCACCAATCGAAATGGTAATATCCTGTGAAATCCAAGGGTTAAAATAATTAAACATCTCACCAATTCCTATTATTATTCATTTTTATCAGCCATTTCTTTTTCTTGCAATAATTTTTTATACTCAGCTAAATAACGCTTTATTACCTTTTTACTCACCTTATGTTGTTTATAGAATAATTCTGCTTTATTGAGTTCCTCATGTAGTTCTTCTGCATTTAGCTGTTTTACTTTTAAATCAATATTTTTTTCTAATTTTAGAAGTCCATGATAAACAGGAATTGCTAGTTGTACCAATGAAATTAGCGTAGCAATTAAAATCACTAAAATGGTATAGAATAATAACTGTCCTCCAAAACCTGCGGTAGAATCGTTAGATGCATAATAGGAAGCTCCTGTAACTCCTACCAGTATTAAAATTATAAATAATAAACTTAAGGAAGGAATTTTTGCTCCTGAAGAACTAAGTGAGTTATCATCAGTTCTATAACGTCGCAATCCTCTATCAATCTGACAAGTTATAACATTCTTTTCAACGATAATTCCAAGTTCGGGTATTTCTTCACCATAGAATTGATGTTTTCCAATCCTATATAGGATCGAATTCGTTACTAAAAAACCAAAAATAATTGTTAATATCCAAAAATTAATTCCCCCCCCTAACATTTTTTCTATTGTTAAAGATGAATTTTTATCTGATAACAAAGCAATTAAAGGCACTATAATTAGCGGTGAACTTAGTACACCATATGATAAAATTTTTGAAATGATTCTCTCCTCTTGAAGGACGTTCATATTTTTTGAATAATCATACCAATTAATTTTTTCTGTTTTTCTATTGTATCGTCCTGATATAACAAAACCTTCTGAAATATCTGACGTTATAAATATTCGAGTATCGTAAATTTTCATCCTACCACCCAAAACCAAATAACCCTTTTTTATTATGTTTAGCTGATTTATCAATCTCCTTGTTCACTTTATTGGCAAACCAGCCCCCAATTGCAGAACCAACAATACCTCCAACAACACTACCAACAGCAGCTCCTACTCCTGTCCCTATTCCCGGTATTGGAATAAGGGTTCCAATTGCTCCTCCAATCGCAGCTCCCGCATATGTTCCAGCAGCTCTGCCTGCTGCAGAACCAGCAACGCTAACAGCTGTATGTGTCGCAGTCAATGCTGCTGCCTCTCCATTTGAAAATCCTTTAGACTTCAAACCTGAATAATCACTGCCCACACTTACCGCTGTACCAACCCAGCCAGCAATTTTGAAAGTTTTTGCAATTTTTCCTGCCTCTTTAAAGGTTTGACCCGAACCAGTAATTTTGTTTATACTTTTTACTGCTTTTGAATTGGCTAAATCTCGACTAATCGTACTATGCTTATAAGAAGGGATTTTAGAAGTTACTTTTTTCAAAGTCTTCGTATTTTGTAATTTATCTAATGGTTTTTCAAGTTTTTTTGATATGCTTCTGATAACTTGGAAGCTAGATTTCTTACCACCTCTAAAGTCTTTTAACTTAATGCCAGCCTTAGAAAAGTAGCTGACACCTTTGTATTCAAATTTACCTGCTTTATGTTTCTTTAAAATATCTTTTAATTTTGCTAAATCTGTTGCTTTTATCTTATAGGTTACACCTGAAATCGTCACGCTCGCTATTGTTCCAGATGAAGCACCTTTTATCAGTTTACCAGCTTTCTTCCAGTCAAAATTTTCATTCTTTTTCTTACTTTTAGATTTAGAACCTTTATCAGACAAGAATTTGTTTATCTTTGCCAAGTCTTTTTCACTACACTTCATAGAAAAATTCCCTGAACTATCAATACTAACACTATTGACCGCCAATATAGCAGTCGATAAATTCTGAATCTCATTTTGTGCTTCACTAAATAATGATGATGTCTTCATGTCTAATTCATGAAGTTTTTTTAATTTTTCTTCTACTTTTCGAATATCATCTTGAACTGTAGTCATAAAATTTGAGAGGTCACTCGCATAACTGTAACACATCGTTGCCATATCTGGATCATCATTAATTCTGGCTTGATTCTGATAAACCCGAATTTGAGAAGTCAAAGTCGCTTGTTGGCGACGTAACTCTTCAAGTTGTTGGTTCAGTTTGTCTTCATCAAGAATTTCACCACCTACCGCTGCTGTATACTGCGAAAATTGTTGCAGTTTTGCTTTGATGTCTTGAATACTTGTATCTACTTTATCTACTGTAGGAGTAACTAATTGCGAAAACATAGCTAGTCCAGCATTGAAAGCTGCACCGCTCAACTGCTTACTATTCAACACACCAATAAGGTGATTATTCCCTTTCTTCAAATCAGCGATGATTTGTTCACAAGTAGAAATATTGGCTTGGAAATTTGACACTAAATCCTGTGATTCACTTGGATTATAAATTAGTCCCATGCTAAATCATTCCTTTCTTTTAATAAATTCTCTCGCTCATCTTCTAGTTTTTGATTGAGGCGCTTAAACTGCAAGTCTTGTGTTTCTTGTTGAGTCGAAATGACTTGAGCAAGGTATCTTCTTTTTTGTTCCGTTTCATTAAAACCACTACTCCCATGGTTTCTTTGGTTTAGCTCATCTTCAATTGCCGTTAATGTTTGAAAACTGTGTGTGATGTCACGATCAAAATTTTCAAGCGACTGTTTTAGCTGACGTTCTTGAATGTGCAATTCTTCGGTTTCACGTTCCTTCTCCATGATTTGCAAATCATAGGCATAACGTTTTTCTGCATTCTTATCTTTCACGCTACCACCCCCATGTGTTGTTCAACAAAGAAGTTGCATCTTGCTTGTCACGTTGTTCAATCGCAGACGCAAGTTTCGGAAATTTTCCTGCTTGTTTTTTTATACCGGATTGTAGTGTAATCATATCACCAACAATTTTATTGGATACTGTTACAGCATTTTTCATACCTGAAAGGTTACTTTCACCCAATGAACTGGATTTGGAATTGATATTTTCTGAATTGCCATATTTAGATACGGCATCATTGGCTATCCCTGTATTGGATTTAATCGGTCCTGCCATTTGCTTTTTCCTCCTTCATCTTTCTAAATTTATAAAATGGATCTTTTTTTAACATCATTTGTTCATTAATCTTTTGAATTTCTGCAATATTTTTTGTTTCTTGCTTTACAAGGGGTATTGCTTGTTTTACTGTTTCAACAGAATTATTTTGTTCATCTGCTTCTGTTTTAGTACTTGATTTTACTTGTGCCAAAGTTCCCCTCATCGAATTTTCTAAATCATCAAGTAATTTTTCATCCAGTTCATCAGTGTAACCTTCATAAATAACTTGTTTGATCTGTGAGGCTGTGATTCTCAAAATATTATCTTTTTGATCAGGTACATCTCCAAAAGGATGTGGTGCAAGCATATAACGAAGGATCGTTTCACCTTTTGAATCTTGCCCAATCGCACGTGCAATCACAACATATTTTGTATCTTTCAACGCATCCATGTCATCCACTTCTATGACAGTTCCCAAACCAAGAAATTTTAGTTGTTCATCTACCATCTTTGCTTACACCTCTTCTTGTAATATTGGCACTACAATGTGATATAATTCTTCATCCGCTACACAATGTAAAACATTTTTTTGATACGACTCATTTTTGACTGCCATAGACAAGTTTTCGATAAAATGTTGACTGCTTAACTCACCACCAAATAATATTTGAGTGATATTCTCTTTCACAGTGACTGTTGGCATAGCAAAATTATCCCCAACTTTTGTCTGATAATCCATGAAAATCAGTTGACGTTGACTTGTATTCTGCTCTATCAAAGATATGAATTGTGCTTGTTGATAAAAATTCTTTTCCAAAATATCTGCAATACCGTTAAATATGATAATTTGTTTCGCTTCAGAGTCTTTTTGTGACATTAAGAACTCCATTGTTTCTTTCAACTCTGTTAAATGGTTGGTAATATCATCCCTTGAAATGTAAAGTTTCGCTTTATCCGAAAATTCTTCCAAGCCTTTCAAAGCATCAATGATGATAACTTCACAGTTTTGTTCAAAGAATTGTTCAATTAAGAATGGTGCTAACAAACCGAGTTGCTTTTTATTCGCTGAGAAAACTCCAATACTATTACCAGTAAACAAGTCAAAACTCTCTACTGCTGAATCTGCTTTATTTAGACCAATGTAGAATTTATTATCCTCTTTTTCAGTCACTACAGTATTGAATTGTGTAGCTGTCAATAGTTCAGGAACCATCGGAATCTTCGCAGGTCTCACACCCGTCCAGTTTTCATCAAGGGTCAAAACTTCCTTCTCAAGATTTTCCAATATCTCCGTACTGTTGTCTCCCTCAACTGGCAAGTAAAATTGAATCGCTCTTGGCACATCCACCATAACCTGACCGCGACCGACTTTGGCTTCTTGAAGGACTTTCTCACGTCCCATAATGGTTGTGATCTCACTTTCTTCATTGAGGTATAAAGCCATTTTAGTTGAAATCGCACTCATCATGTTCATGCGAACCGCACCGGTTCGACTGGCTGTAAAGACAAGATACACACCTAGACTAGCACCATCACGCAACACTTGTAAAAGTAAGTTATCAATACTTTCCTTACGCTTGTCATTTTGACTTAAACCGTCATAATTATCCAAGATATTGACAAGAATTGGTAGAGACTCTTTCGTCTTAGACTCATACTGTTCAAGACTCGCAACACCTGCAGTCTTGAATGCTTTCTTACGAACTGCGAGCGTTTCTGCAATGCTATCTAATAATTTTTGAAGTTTTTCTTCTTCCTCAAGTGTCACAATATCAGCCACGTGTGGTAAATCTTTGAGTGGCAATAAACCATTGTTCCCAAAGTCCAGTAGGTTCATCTGGACTTGTTCCGGCGTATTTGCTTTCGCCAAATTCAAAGCCAGTGTTTGAAGAACAGTTGATTTACCATAACCACTACTTGCAAAGATAACGGTATTACCCTGTTTGGTAAGGTCAAAATCATAATTTTCTTGTGTTTGATCACTTGGTATATCTAATAAGCCTAGTGGCACTTTGAGGTGACGTTTGCCCTCAGTTTCAACTTTTGGTGTCGCTATATTTTCTCCTAAGTTCGGTAGCCAAGGTTTATCTGCTCAAAGCTTTAGTTGCTCCTTTTTCTTTTAGTTCAAGTGAATTTTAGGATAAGGTACATTCTTAATTTTTTCTTCATACTCAGAAGCAAACTCTTTTTCAGTCTCATCACGATAGCCCTCAAAATGAATTGTTTCAATATCTTCA
>NZ_BAAGGP010000080.1:0-13077 GCF_054658615.1 Pseudolactococcus yaeyamensis | reverse complement strand
TTAGAAGTTTACTTGTTCAAGAAAAAATGATTGATGAAACAGCCATTTTTATTGATGGTACAAAACTTGAAGCTAATGCCAACAAGTTTACTTTTGTCTGGAAAAAATCCATTCAACGTTTTAGTGATGCCCTTATCGAAAAGTCTGAGCGCTAATCAAGCGCTTTTTTGATATAATGGATAGATACAAATAAAAATAAGGTGGTTAAACAAAACATGTCATGGCTGATTAGACTAATCAAAGGGGTGGTCATCGCACTCGGCTTCATTTTACCGGGTGTTTCAGGCGGCGTCCTTGCAGCAATTTTAGGCATTTACGAGCGGATGCTCACATTTCTTGCCCACATTCGCCGGAATTTCAAGGCAGATTTTTTCTACTTCTTACCTGTCGGGATTGGCGGTATTCTTGGGATTGGTCTCCTATCTCGACCGCTCGAATTTCTCTTAGAACATTACCAAGTCATCGTCCTCTGGGGCTTTGCAGGGGCTATCGTTGGCAGCTTACCTGCCCTTTGGGCGGAGGCTGAAAGTCGGTCTACTCGTGATAAAATCGACTGGACTTGGTTATTTGGCACTTTTGGTGCAAGCCTTGTCATTTTATATGCCCTGCCCTATATTTTCGGAACACTACCTGCTAATTTCGCAACCTTTATCTTGGCGGGTGCCTTGATTGCCTTGGGTGTCTTAGTGCCCGGTCTTTCTCCATCCAACTTGCTTTTGATTTTAGGCCTTTACTCGCCGATGTTGACAGGTTTCAAAAACTTTGATTTGGTTCATGTTTTCCTACCAATTGCCATTGGTGGTGTGATTGCCATGTTACTTTTTGCGAAAACAATGGAACACTTGCTGGAACATCATCATTCACGGGTCTTTCATTTCATTTTAGGGATTGTGGCCGCCTCTACTGTGCTGATTCTCGTACCAAATGGCCAGAGCGCTGAAAGTATCAGCTATGCCGGAAGTGGCTTCCTAACTTTTGTGCTTGCTGCCATTTTCACAGCCCTTGGGCTGTGGCTAGGCCTATGGATGAGTAAGCTCGAGGAGCGCTACAAATGAAGAAAGGCAAGTTGAAGAAAACGCTGGTCGAACAGATTCTGGATAAGGCAGGTATTTCCCATGAGCCACTCGCTTTAGACGCTTTAAAAGACGAGTTGCCGGAGGGCATTGTGAAAGCGGATATTTACAAGACCTTGGCTTTGATGGGCAATACTGGACCTGTGATTGGGATGCTCCCGCTGACCCAGCATTTATCAGAAAAGAAACTCGCCAAGGTGTCTGGCAATAAAAAAGTCAGCATGATTCCGCAAAAAGACTTGCAGAAAACAACGGGTTATATTCACGGTGCTAACAATCCTGTCGGTATTCATCAAAAGCATGATTTCCCGATTTTTATCGATGAGGTTGCGCTCAGCAAGGACTTTATGATTGTCTCTGCTGGTGAAATCGGGCGCAGTATTCGGATTCAACCGCAACTTTTAGCTGATTTTGTTGGCGCCAATTTTGCGGCTATTTCAGAATAAACAGATGGACAGATGAGGCGAGATGGCTTGCATCAAGTTGAAAGCAACCACTCGGTTGCTTTTTCTCTTATAACTCGCTATTGCCAAAACTTATTTTTTATTGTATACTAAAAAATAAGTTTTGGTTTACAAATAAACCTTACTGCCATTTAGAAAGGAAAAGGTCCTCAAATGTTTCGCATTTTAAGACCTCAAATCACACGACATGACAAACAACAAAGTTCAAAGGATGGCGATTATCGCCATCTCAACTGCATTTCTAGCCGTCGCAAGCCAACTCACCATTCCACTACCGCTTGTCCCACTAACACTTCAAACACTAGCGGTTGGGATTATGGCAACCTTACTTAAACCTCTGGATAGTATTCTAGCGATTTGCCTCTACCTTATTCTTGGTGCCATTGGTATCCCAGTTTTTGCTGGAGGCGCTGCTGGTTTTGGTGTGATTCTTGGACCAACAGGTGGCTTTTTGATCGGGTTCTTACTCCAATCGCAACAAGTGTCACTACTCGGACAAACAGCTTTCATGGTCAAAAGCACACGTGGGAAACTCATTCTATATAGCGCAGCCAACATTATCGGTGCTGCTTGGTGTCTGGCTTTGGGAACAGTTTGGCTGTCACTTGTCGCCCATCTATCCTTGCAAGTTGCCTTTAAATCTGGGTTTCTACCTTTCATTATTCCCGGTCTTGTCAAAGCAATTCTTGCCGCATTTATCGGTTATGCACTTCGCCGTGCTTTGAAGACACACCCTTACTTTGCAACAGCAGCTGCTAAACAAGCTGAGGATACTGACAAAGCCTAGCTTGTGTTGCTAATTTGAACAGGAGCTGAGTTGTATTTTTAGGTTAAAAAAGTTAAAATAGTCTTATGCTCATGAAACTATTGATTACGCTTTATCCGATAATAATATTTACACTCATCGCTATCTTTTTTAACTTTTTTAAAATCAGAAAACATCTGCCGCTTAATGTCCCAGATGTTGTGACTTTTTTCTTGATTTTCGGCCTCCATTATTTTTCACGTCAAGTGACAAACGTCAGTATCTTGCCATATTTCTTGTTACTCATATCAGCTTTGGCGCTCATCTTACTCTTACTCGATTTATTTTATTATCGTGATTTTAGTGCCAAAAAATTTCTCCATTTTTTCTGGCGAGTGACCTTTTTTATGACCTTACTGCTCTATATTTGTATGATTTATGTCATCTTTACCAATTAAAAAATGTATCAGATTTCAATCATCTGACACATTTTTTTATTTCTTGAATTCGTCCACTAATTTTTGGAACTCTTCATTGGTTAAGGTCACTCCCTTGCCCATTTTTGTGTAGTCTGGCGACCATTGACGGATGTCAAATTTAGCTGGCGCCCCATTCCAAGAGACGCGGGTCAACTCTTTTTTCCAGCCTTTTTCGTTTTCAGACAGAAGAATCAAGTGTTCTTCAATTTCAAATTTAAATTCATTCATTCGTGATAGTTACTCCTTTGTTTTATACTCTATCTTATTATACGAAATTTGGGACAATTTATCTCAAAATATGCTATAATTTTTTTATGAAAAATATATTTAAGGGAATTCGTAACTTCTTTGCTGGGCAGTCGGTGTGCCAAAAACAGGCAGATGCACATATTAATCTTGAAGTTCTGGCCAATCTCGAGCTTGCCCACTCCTTTAATCATGCCATTTATCTTCATTTCAATGAAAAAAATGGTAACCTTATGAGTTTGACAGGTAGCATTTCAAACATTACCGAACGACAAGTTGTCGTCAAAGACCTACAATCCAATCAGATTCGGTTTATTCTCTTGAGTAAAATTAGAAAAGTGACCTTTGTCCTAGATAATGTCAGAAGATCAATGATAGATCAAAAAAACGCTTAGAATTTTAAAATTCTAGGCGTTTTATTTCAATACCTGTCCGTGCTTTGACGGCATCAATGGCATGGTGATAACGACTGAGATAGCCCCCTTGATCGCGACCATCGCCAGCATCATCTAGCAAAACAACTCTGTCCATGAGGTCAAACTCAGCCAATTGACGCATGAGTTCATCATGAAAAAACTGTCGAGAGGCTTCCCAAGCCATATTTTTAAAACCGTCATTGACATAAGTCGTAATCGGTGGCATAACCAAAATCAAATCCATCTGTTCATTGCGGATTGTTTGTTGAAACAAGGGTTCAAGCTGGTCTTGCTCGACTTTGCTCAGATATAGTTTAGCATAAACCCGCGTCACGATGGCATCCGTATCCAGAAAAACAATGCCTTGATTTGCTGGCGAATTAATCTCGTGTGAATTCGCATCATACTGACCGGTAATCAATCGGGCATAGTCATCCATCCCCAGCTCGTCATCGTCAAGATTTGCTTGCTCTTCATAAATTCTCGCATATTCTTCGGAAAACGGGGCATTGATAGAACGTGCCAATCTGCGCACGAGGGTGGTTTTGCCTGTTGAAGCCGAGCCCATAATCGTCACGACCTTTGAAAACTGCCGACGAAACACACGGTTAATTTCCTGCCAATAGGTTTGCGGATTCTGCCGAATCATGGTGGCAGAAATCTGAATATCCTTGCGATCAGCAATTTCGACTGCGTAGGTATTGCCATCATTTTTGGGAAAACGTTTGCTTAATTCCGTCACGTAGGCTGCTTCTCCGACATAAAAAGTAATGTCAAGATTTTCTGATGTGGTGTTGGTACGAATCAAGTCAAATAATCGATTAGTCCAGTCATCCCAACCATGTGGCATTTTCGGAATACCATTTTCATCGAGTTTCGCTACTTTAATCGCAGGTTCATCGTTAAAGGCTTCCCGTAGATAGCGAAAACGCTTCTCCAAATGCAGACCGATTTGCGAACCACGGTCGCCATCATAGCCTGATACAATCAGCAAAACACCCTCATTTAGAGCGGCCGTTTTATAAATTTGCTGCTGATGACCGGTATGTAATGGCGCGAAGGTACCAAAATAAACCCCAATTTTTTTGCCGCTTAATTTGCCTTTTGAGATGTTGTTTGTATTCATATCTGACCAATTTCTCTTGATTTTTAAGACTATACTTACTTAAGTAAAGAAAGTGAACAACATTTTTGAGATATTTTTCGTCAATTCGAGACGATAAGGCGTAGGCGTGCAGGTGTACGTCAAGGCTTTTGTCCCACGCCTAAGTAGTAGAACCACTAAGGCACGTGGTACATAGCTATTTATCTAAGCTGCTTTCGCGCAAAGATAATAGCCAAACGAAGAACCGATGGAAAATAGCCAAAAATGTTTGCTTTATTTACTTAATTGAGTATATTATATCAAAAAAAGCGAGGATTTTCGCTTTTTGATTGAATTAGACTGCTTAAAAGCCTTGTGGAAACCCTGTAACCAGACGAAATAAATAGTATAGAAAATTTATCCCAGCCATCCCCAGAAGTAAGGTCAAATAAATGCGTTTTTTCTTAACTAGATAAAACAGTAAAATTACGAAAAAAATTGGGACTAACCAAAACAAAGCATGAAAAGCAAATGCTTCAACCATATTACCCGATAAAATATTCAAAAAAGCCCGAGTCATGCCACAACATGGGCAAGGAATACCTGTAAAAAACCGAAATGAGCAAATATAATTTATTTCCATTTCCCCTCTGAATCGAAATAATAATCAGCTCCTTCGTAGTTGCTCAATTTGACCAAACCGATAATCGCATTGACTAAAGCAGCGACACCACAACCACCATAGGTCACAAGATACAGAATCCCTAAGCCAATCTGACCTCGTAAAAAGCGATGTACGCCCAATACACCGACAAACCAAGTCAAGAGGATATAGGCAACCTTTGAAATACGCTTTGTATCTGGACCATAATCTGGAACTGAAAAAGCTTGAGCCTACGCTCTACTTACAATAATATCATCACCGTTACCATAAACTTCAACAGACTCACCAATCACAGGAGATATAAAGTTTAATTTATCTGATGAAACAGCTAAAATTTCCTTGTTATCTTGTCCAATCAAGATTTCATCGTTTTCAATACCAATAATTTTTACCATGACAATTGTCTCTTTTCTTTAATTTAAAATAATATTATACTAATCGCTCTATGATAACAAATCAACTTGTTTTTGTCAATTTTCTGTAAATTAAGCATTTTCAGATGACAGACAAAGAGAGGCTGGGACAAAAGTCTCAGAAATACGAAAACCGTATGAAATCAACGTTTCTAGAAACGTTGATTTCATACGGTTTTTCAGTTTCAAAATTTGTCAAAAATAAGCAATTTCTGACTTTTGTCCCAGACTCTTTATTCAATTTTCTAAATTAGTCTTCGACCAGTGGTGCTGTTCTTGTCTGGATATAATTCTCTAACCATGCGACACTTGCTTTTTCGTGAACTGTTTGACCAGCAACGCGATTAGCAATGAAAACAGTCGGGGCGATTTTGTTAGTTGCAACGACAAAGGAAAAATTATCAATGTTTGTCGCACAACCATAATTCCCATTTTTATCAATCGCAACAACTGATAAATCCCCTGCTGTTCCTTTGCGTTTGATAAGTTGTGCCTCTAGCCTATTAACGGCTTGCTCACAGGCAGCTTGTGGCGACAGACCCTCTCGCATCAGACGTACGATTTCATAGGAGATACAGCCTTTCATCAGATCTTCTCCAAGACCTGTTGCACTCGCTGCGCCAACTTCACTGTCTGCATAAAAACCACCGCCAGCTATGGGGGAATCGCCAACTCTACCCGCACGTTTCATAAATAACCCACTGGTTGATGTCGCAGAAACGACACTTCCAGTCATATCAACACCGACAACACCAACCGTATCATGACCACGATAAGGCACAATTTCTGAAACAGTCGCTTGACTATTTTCCTTAAGCCTATTTTTATAATGAATCGTTGCACGATCCGTCAGCATATTTTTTCGTTCAAAGCCCATTTTCTGGGCATACTTTGCGGCACCTTCGGCGACCAAAACATTATTGAGCGTTTCTGTTGAAAGCGCTCTTGCGATTGAAACTGGATTGGCAAAGTCTTGAATGCCTGCAACAGCACCAATGTCTAAATTATCCCCATTCATAAAGCCGGCATCCAATTCGACAATCATTTCTTCATTTGGCAGACCGCCATAACCAACCGATTTATAAAAAGGAAAGTCTTCTATATTTCTGATGGCAGCTTCAATATTCTCGGCAATCTTCCCCTGATTTGCCAAATTTTTAGCGGCATCGCTGACACCCTCTAATGCCATTGCCCATGTCGCAATGATCCCATATGTCATGTCTTTACCTGCTTTCTTTTTCAATAAATCAATGCGGCATCAACTTCTTGATGATTGCCAACTTGTGCGACAACCTTACAAATATTTTCCAAGGCGTCATTTAATCCTGTCCCACCTTTTTTAGGCATTCTAACAATCGTCAGATTTGTCTGATGCATTGCAATCAAGTCAGTCATTTCACCTGACATGGCACAGACAGCTTTTGCTATTGTTTCTTTTTGAATAGCTTGCGCAATCTCAAGACTCATTTTAGAAAAATCAAGGTAGTCAAAAGAAGGACCACAAATCACAACATCTGCCCCTAAACGCTTGACCATGCCAACAATTTTTCGTGTCGTCACTGCCTTATCATCTTCATAAAGTCCTGTCCCACAATAAATTGTTGCGAGTAATTGTTCATCATATTTTGCCATCATCGATTTCATCATACTGCCTGGACCAACAGGATTTTGTGTTGCTGTCAAAGGCACGTGCGTGTCATCTTTTGTACCGATACCTGCTTGAATTTGGTTTAATACCATTAGTATTTTCATTATCTTACCTCTTTATTATACGCAACTACCTTTAAGCTTACAAATCGTCAAAGCTCAACATATCATCTGTAATGCCAGTCCCCAAAGCACTCGCAAGCTCTGCTTCATGCTCTTCGTTGAGATATTGTTTATCCATGACTTTAATAAATGGCATATAGATAAACACACCTAAAATCAAAAGTAGAAATTGTAGGACAGCACCTGCCCAGTTTGTCGATAGGAATCCTGAGATAATAACAGGTGTCGTCCAAGGAATATTCACCCCACTACAAATCGGCACGAGTTTAGCCGCCATCGCAGCATAAGCAATTAAAATATTAAGTGCTGGCACTAAAACAAACGGAACCAGTAAGGTTGGATTTAAAACGATAGGTAGACCAAAAACGATGGGTTCATTAATTCCGAAAATTCCTGGAATTAAGGCCAATTTACCGAGTTCAGTCACCCGTCTTGATTTACAGAATAGCAACATGGCAATGAGAAGAGACAAAGTTGACCCTGCACCACCAAAAGTCGCAAATAAATCTTGGAACTGGTGGTTAATGATATGAGGTGTTCCCGCTCCTGTTTTTAAGAATTCAACATTTTCAAGAGATAGGGTGTCCAAAATAGGATTGAAAACTGCGCCAACAACGCTACCACCATTGACCCCGAAGAACCAGAAGATGTGCAAGAAGAGATAGGCAATGCTCATGGCACCTAAAGTATCTCCTAGTTTGAGAATCGGTGTTTGCAGCCATTTGTAAACCAAGTCAAAAACATTTGTCCCTGCAAATCCAAAACCTAGATTAACGAACCAAAAAATTGCCATTACGACGAAAGCAGGAATGAGTGCTCCAAAAGATTGTACAACCATCGGCGGAACGCCTTCAGGCATTTTAATGACCCAGCCTTTTCTTTCTGCCCAAGCATAAATTGAAACAGAAACAAAGGCACAGATAATACCAATCAGAATCCCTTTAGCACCAACCCAAGCCATGCTGATACCGCCGATTTCAACATCAACACCGCCTTCAGCACCCGCTAATGGGACATTGCCCGTGACACGAAATGGCATGAGGATGAACCAACTCATCAATGAGACCGCGGCTCCAAAAATTTGTGATGTTTTGCTGTGTTTGGCATAGGCATAGCCTATCCCCATCACAGCAAAAATTGCCATGAGTGAGAAAGTTGAGTCTGATGCTTTTTCAAGATAGGCCATCAGTGTGCCCGCGTAAACTGGAACCCCATTGATGTCAACTAAGTTATGATTGACAACGGTCGAACGCAGAAAGTTCAGCCAAGCATCAATCGGAAAATTGGCAATTAGGAGGAACACCGAGCCCGCTATCAAAAGCGGTGTTGAAACCATGAACCCATCCCGAATGGACATCAAATACTTATTGCGTCCTATCTTCGTTGCCAAGGGAACCATGATATTTTCTAGTTTGTCGAACATTTTAATATCTCCTTTTCTTTCTTAAGTCACGATGGAGTCGGCTAAGAAATCGTCGTAACTTGTGCAATTATTTATTTGTGGTGCATGATTGCCCCACATTTCAGAACCCAAAATGATAGAGCGCTTATATTTTCAATATAACCTATCGTTTGATTTTATAAGCACATGTCATAAATTGCTAGCGCATAGATCATGAGATTTGTTTTTAAATCATCTGCTACAAAATACTCATTCTCCTTATGCGCAATCCCTTTTTGCCCCGGAAATGATGGACCAAAAGCAACCGTATTAGGCATATGTCTGGCATAGGTTGCACCAGTCGTTGTCACTGGTGTAGCATCTAATCCCGTTACTTTTCCATAGACATCACTTAATCGCTTGACATAAGGATTATCCTTAGGGAAATTCGTTCCTTTCAATGAACGTACCACCATCACTTGGGAATCTTGCGGTAAGTTTTCCTTGATTTTTGTGACAATCATGTCTTCTGTCACTGAAATCGGATATCTGATAGCTAGTTCTAGACACAATTCTTGATTATCTGTCTTTTCGATAAAGACAGGTGTTAAAATCAATTTTCCTGATGCCATATCCGAATAGCCAATCCCTAATTTTTCCCCATAATGATCCTCTGATATATGGTCATCAAGCCATGAAAAATAAGTTTTTAACTCACCTGTTGGCAGTGTTTTTCGGAGTTGATGTGCTAATTCGGTAATGCTATTAATCCCCATTTCTGGTGCATTTGATGGACTAGACTTGCCAAGAGCAGTAATCTGTTGATTATCAAAAGTCACACGGAGCTCACTCGGAACGATACTTCTTGACATCCGACCTTGAAAATCACTTAATTTAGCCAGTGCTTCATCCTTTATTGGCGTTTTGATTGCCAAATTGACAATGCCACGTTCGCCATAAACAACAGGATATTTACAGTCAGGCGTAAAAGCGAAAATAGGCGGCACTTCTTTTTCCAAATAAAGGGGGATATCATGACTGCCTGTTTCTTCGTTAGAGCCGAATAGCACACGGATAGGAATTTTAGGCTGAACACCTAAATCTTTGATGAGTTTCAAGCCAAATAAACAACTCATAATCGGCCCTTTATTATCCAAAACTCCTCTGGCATAAAGCACACCATCACGCCGACTCAATTCAAAAGGTGGACTAGCCCAATTGGGTTCATCTGCTGGGACAACATCTAAATGACCGATAATGCCCAGATACTTTTGATCTGCGCGACTTTCACCAAACTGGGCATAGCCGACTGCCTGATTGACCAACTTCGTTTCAAAACCGTAAGATTTGGCAATATCTAGTGCTTTAAGTACCGCTGCTTTAGGTTCACGCCCGAAAGGACAGGTTTCTTCTGCATCGCCCGCTACACTAGGAATACGGATAACTTGGGCTAAATCCTCTAGGAAATTCTCCCAATTATCCGCAACAAGTTGTTTGATTTCTGCTACCATGAGACACCTCTAATTTTGACTTCTAACCAAGGTATTTGAGAAGACATACTCATCACTACGGTAATAGGATATATCGTGCATGATGGGCACACCAGTAACTGAGAAGACATTTGATGTCGCACGAAACATCGGCTGTCCAACTGGTAACTCAAAAGCAATGCTCATCATTTTATCAACTAAAATGGCTTCAATCTCCTGATGAGAATAGGCGATAGCTATTTTCTGTTCAATCAACTCAAAAATTGAGTTTTCAAACGCTGTCTCTTCTAACTGCTCAGGCAGAAATTTTTGTCTGATATACAAATCTTCAACCGTCATTGGCAAATCATCTAAGTACCTAATGCGATTGACATTGCTGATGACCTCATCTGCGTTAGCTTCCAGTTCTTCCCATAATTTATCGTCATAATCAATCTGATAGACACCAATCACTTCTGTTCGCGGTGTCTTACCTTTCGCTTTGGCAACTTCATTAAAGCCTTGTAGACCAGACGCACCACTCGCTAATTTTTGATGGTTCATGACATAAGTCCCTGTATTTTGATGCTTGACAAGTACTTTTTTCTCAATCAACAGATTAATCGCTTTTCTGACAGTCAATCTACTCACATTAAATTCTTGAGCGAGTTCTGCTTCCGATGGTAATTTTTGTGCCGAGACATAAATCCCATTTTTAACCTTGCGCTCAATTTCTTTAGCAACCTGCTTATAAATCGAAACCCCTTTTTTATTTTCCATGTCGTACTTCTTTCTATATTGCTGTTAGCCCCATTGACTGGTGCTTCGATTGGTTTCAATCCCTTTAGTAATACTCATAAATGCTAGCTGATCGACTTTTTTGACCACAGTAGCAATCGTGTTGAGCTCATGACTGGTGACAACTAAAAGCAAAATATCTTGTGCTTCATGATAATAGCCACCTTGCGCATGATTAATGACTGTAATGCCACTTTGGTGGCTAGCTTGAATTCGTTGTAACATCTCACTAGCGTGCCGCGTCACAATCAAAAGTTGGACTTTCTTCTCTTTCGTATTGACAAAATCAACAACTTTACCATTGATAAATATCGTAATCGCTGAATAAAGCGCATACCGCCAACCAAAAACGAAACCAGCAATAAATTCAATCACCAAATTAAAAGCTGTAAAAATCGTGCCAATACTTCGCGTCATTACTTTTCTAACCAATATACCGATGATATCCAACCCACCCGTTGAAAAATCACTGTTCAGTGTAATCCCAACGCCTAGACCATGGATTAAGCCACCGAATACGGTACAAATAACAGGATCATGCGTCAGTGCCATGACCGGGATAAGCTTCATAAACACCGATGTCATAAAAACAGCGATGATAGTAAAGATGGTAAACTTCCGATCGATTTTAAACCAAGCGATGACCAGTAACGGCACATTGATGAATAAGACTAAGGTTGCCAAATCTAGCATAGGCAAGTTAAACTTTCCTGATAAAGCAACGACTAATTGCGCAAAACCTGTTACACCATTGGCATAAATGCCACCAGGTAACCAAAACAGATTAACCGAAATAGCTGAAAGCAAGGCATAAGTTGCTGCTATGACTAACTTTTTAAAACTAACATTAAAACCTGTCATCTTTTCACTTCCTTTACCAGATGCCGCAAAAGCAAGCGCTTTCAATAATCATTTCACGACCTGTCACTCCACACACCTATTGTAACACGTATATACAATTTTGTATATACTATTTTTAAATTATTTTTCATTCAGATATGGTATAATCAAAGTAATCTAAAAACAGATTGGAGACTTAGCATGTTAATCAGAGAATTTTGTGCTGAAAACTTTACCGATGTTCCCCGTGCAGTTGCTGCTGGTGCTGAACGCATTGAGCTCTGCGACAATCTCGCAGTAGGCGGCACGACCCCAAGCTACGGCGTCATCAAAGAAACCGCCGACTACCTCAAGGACACCAAAACAACCTTTGCCAGCATGATTCGCCCGCGTGGTGGCGACTTCGTCTACAACTCCATCGAGCTTCGCATCATGGAATCTGACATTCTGAAAGCCGTTGAAGCTGGCACAAGTGAGCTGGTATTCGGTGCGCTAACAGATGATAATAGCTTAGACCTAGAAGCCTTGGAAACGCTAATGATTGCGAGTCAAGGTCTGCCTGTCACCTTTCACATGGCCTTTGACGAGATACCGACAGACTTACAAAAATCCGCCCTCGACGAACTTGTCACACTCGGATTTGACAAAATTCTCATGCACGGTGACAAACTCGGCAAATCAGTCAATACAGAAACAATCGCCGAACTTGTCAGCTATGCTGATGGTCGCATCCAGATTTTAGCAGGTGGTGGCGTCACTGCTGCCAACGCCGAAACAGTTTCAGCTCAGACTGGCAGTCCTTATGTGCATGGCACAAAAATTGTGACACTTTAATTAAAAAATATGACAAATAAGCTAGGATTTCAATATTGAAGTCCTAGCTTATTTGTTATATTTTTCTGGCTAGTATCTAACATTCAAAACATTATCTAATCAGATAACGAATACTCCTTGTCATAAGACCAAATATTGTCTTGTTTTTCTATGATATGACGATAAGAATAGATGAACAGATAAGTTTTGCCAATTACAACTTCATCTTGACTTGATTTATTTTCAGATTGACGCAACCTAAGTAAATCGTCTTTTTTTCACCTCATCATCCTCTCTCGTATAATATATTCTAGTAGTGATTAACCACTACGATTTTTACCTAATTGATATTAATTTTCACTTGACTACTGAGCCGTTTCTCAGAGATAATAGTTCTGGAATGGACTCACGGATTTTGCTTA
>NZ_BAAGGP010000079.1:0-13180 GCF_054658615.1 Pseudolactococcus yaeyamensis | reverse complement strand
ATGCCATATTTATATTATATCAAAACCAACCGTCTACAACAAGTATGAAGTTGCAAAAAACTATCATATCCCTTGATATAATAGCTTTTGGGGGTGTATTTTTTAGTTTTAACTGTCAAACTCGGGGATCGCCGTGGTGGTGGTCGCGACCGTGATGACCGCAACAAAAAAGATTACTACAAAAAAGATAAACAAAAAGTTCACCCTAAAGCGACTGAAAAGAAACCCGGTTTCGTGATTCGTAATAAAGGCGACAAATAAGATAAAACTGAAAAGTCGGCAACGGCTTTTTATGTTATAATAAAATAAGTCTGTCCGAAATAGGCAGTTATCAGAAAAATGCAGTCGTTGATAACTATATCAAGATTACCTCAAACAGAAAGAAAAAATATGACCTTCAAATCAGGATTTGTCTCAATTATCGGCCGACCAAATGTCGGAAAATCAACTTTGCTCAACCACGTGATGGGGCAAAAAATCGCCATCATGAGTGATAAAGCACAAACCACGCGTAATAAAATTCAAGGGATTTATACAACTGAAAACGAGCAAATCGTTTTCATTGATACGCCGGGTATTCACAAACCGCACAATGCTTTGGGCGATTATATGGTGGAGTCTGCTTATTCTACCTTGCGTGAAGTGGATACGGTTTTATTCATGGTGCCGGCTGATGAGGCGCGTGGTAAAGGCGATAATATGATTCTTGAGCGGCTCAAGCAAGCCAATGTCCCTGTGATTTTGGTTGTCAATAAAATCGATAAAGTCCATCCAGACCAGTTGTTGGCACAAATCGATGACTTCCGCACACAAATGGACTTCAAAGAAGTCGTGCCGATTTCTGCCCTTGAGGGCAACAACACAGAAAAATTGCTCGATATTCTCAAAAGTAATCTCGAAGAAGGCTTTAAATACTTCCCAGATGACATGATTACAGATCACCCAGAGCGCTTTCTGGTTGGGGAAATGATTCGTGAAAAAGTCTTGATTTTGACACGTGAAGAAGTGCCACATTCCATCGCTGTTACAGTGGACTTGATGAAACGTGATGAGGATACAGGAAAAATCCATATCATGGCAACGATTTATGTTGAACGCAAGAGTCAAAAAGGGATTATCCTTGGAAAAGGTGGCGATATGATTCGCAAGGTCGGGAAAATGGCGCGTCGTGACATTGAAGTCATGTTAGGCGATAAAGTTTACCTTGAAACTTGGGTCAAAATCAAGGCTAATTGGCGTGATAAAAAAATTGATATCCAAGCAATGGGTTATCGTAAAGATGATTTTTAAGGGTGGCTGTCTAAAATGGAAAATGCAGAGTTTATAGGAGAAGAGATTTCTAACTCAGAAAATCAGCAAAATAAAATGCTGGCTGGCACTTTTTGGATGACGGCGGGTGATTTCCTGTCGAAAATTTTGGGTGCTATCTATATCATTCCTTGGTATGCGTGGATGGGCAGTCATGGCGATCAGGCCAATGCCCTGTTTTCCATGGGTTACAATGTCTACGCCCTCTTTCTTTTAATTTCGACGGCTGGTATTCCAGTCGCCATTTCTAGAGAAGTCGCCAAGTATAATGCGCTCGGAGATAGGAATATGTCTTATCGTCTGGTGCGTCAAATGTTGGTCTTCATGGTGATTTTAGGCGCGATTTTTGCAGGTATCATGTACTTGCTTGCACCATTTTTTGCGGCGCTGTCAGGTGGCGGTAAAGACTTGATTCCAGTCATGAAATCTCTGTCACTGGCTGTCCTCGTTTTTCCGGCTATGTCAGTCATTCGCGGTTATTTCCAAGGTTTGAGTAACATGAAACCCTACGCGCTCAGTCAGCTTTTTGAGCAGATTGTACGCGTCATTTGGATGTTAGTCACAGCCTTTACCATCATGAAGATTGGGTCAGGCGACTGGGTGGCAGCCGTTACACAGTCAACAACTGCCGCTTTTATCGGCATGATTGCTAGTTCTGTTGTCTTGGTTTTGGCTTTGATGAAACAAGGCGACATCACACATATCGCCAATCCCGGCCCGTCTAAACATCAGATTAATGCTGTGAATCTTCTCGCGCAAACGCTGACGCAGGCCATTCCCTTTATCGTGATTGGGTCGGCCATTCAGATTTTCAAACTGATTGACCAAACGACTTTCCCGCACGTCATGCGACTGATTGCCAATTACACGGATGCGCAGTTGGCGATTTTCTTCTCTTACTTTTCTGCCAATACAGATAAGTTGACCATGGTTTTGATTGGTGTGGCAACGACTTTGGGCGGTGTCAGTATTCCCGTCATCACGTCGTCTTATGTCAAGGGGAATAAAAAAGAGACGGCACATCTGATTAGTTATAGTCTCCAGCTATTTGCTGTTTTCATGCTCCCAGCCGTTGTTGGCATGAGTATTTTGGCGCGTCAAATCTACACGATTTTCTACGTGTCGCCAAGCCAACTCCAGCTGAATTTGTTTGTCTTTACCTTTCTTCAGAGTTTTCTTCTGGCAAGCTATGCCATGTTATCACCGATGCTTCAAGCCTTGCGCCATAGTCGCGTCGCGATGCGCTACTTTGGCTTGACGTTAGCTATCAAGCTCGTCCTCCAAGTGCCGGCAATTCTGCTCTATGAGGCTTATGGGCCGATGATTGCAACGACCATTGCCTTTGGTATCGGGGTCTTCCTTTTCTTGCGCAAAGTCCAGCAAGTCTCTGAGTTTTCGGTTAAAGTGACCTTCCGCGGCTTTCTGGGCATTGCGACGATGACCTTGATTATGGCGCTCGTCGTGAGCGTGGTTAAATGGTTACTGCCAGATCACGTCCTGCTGGGAACAGTGATAGCAGGAGGCTTTGGATTCGCTGCATACTTAGTCATGGCAGCAAAACTAGGGTACTTAGAAAAATTACTGGGCGAAAAGGGCACATCTCTTCGCCGAAAATTGCATATTTGAGGTTTTATGAGTAAACAACTTAAATTAAAGCAATTGGGTGATTCGGAAAGTTTTAAAATTCTAAAATATGAGCCAAATTCTGATACGTGGGAGGCAGTTTTTGATATTGAGCAAGATGCTGCTAATCGTGCTTATAAGATAAAAAATAATGAACAAATTTTTGTCGTTTATGATAAATTTGAACAAGTTTCAAAAACAGAAAGAATTTTGGGAAGAGATTTACAAAAAAGTGATAACAAAGTAGTTAGAAAGCGTGTTCATAATTTTTTGAAAATAGCTTATTGGGAATCTTACTTTGAAAATAATGGTGAGATTTACAGTAAGGATTTGCTCTCTTCTGGCACAAAAGGTATCATCTATCCTGTCAATAAAAATGGTATTCCTATTGCTGTTTTCAGTCGTTCAATTGTCAAGATAAATGGTCAGTTTCAACTTGAATTATCAGTAGCGAATTGGGCTACTGATGATGATGTTAATCATATTCTTCTATTTTTATATAGCAGAATATATTGCTACTCACAATTTATCTGATGTTGGTTTATTATCAGTAAATGTGAATGTTTCTTATGCGTTTAATAATAGAAAAATTTTAACTCAAGAACATCTGAATATGCTACCTCTGGAGAAAAGACCTACAAAATTTGAAGCTTTTAGTTGGTATTATGCTGGACTTGCGCTTATTTATCCATTATTTGCGATAAAGGTAATGAACCACACTTTAAAACCACTTCTTTTTGCACTTGGTTGTATTGGTGCAATATATTAATAATTCTAGGAATAGTGAAGTATAGGAAAGGATAAAATGGGTAAATATCAATTAGACAATAAAGGACAGCAAAGTGTCCAAAAGTTTCATGAAAAAAATATCGGAAAATCGGATAAACAATTGAAACTAGAAGCGATTAAAGCACAATATCTCAACAAAAAGAAATCAGGCAAGAAATGAACAATCCCAAACCCCAAGAATGGCGATCTGAGGACTTATCACAGGGCTATATCGCAGATTACAAGCCACTCAATTTTGTTGACGGCGAAGGTGTGCGCAATAGTCTCTATGTGAGTGGTTGCCCTTTCCATTGTGAGGGGTGCTATAATGAAGCAACTTGGAACTTTAGATTTGGTACGCCTTATACGCCGGAGTTAGAAGCGCGTATCATGGCGGACATGGCGCTGTCCTATGTGCAAGGTTTGACCCTATTAGGTGGCGAGCCCTTCCTTAACACTGGCACAGTTTTACCGCTTGTGAAAAGAATCAAGTCTGAGCTACCGGATAAGGACATCTGGTCATGGACAGGCTATACATGGGATGAACTCATGCTAGAAACGCCAGATAAACTTGACTTGTTAGCCCATATAGACATCTTAGTTGACGGTCGTTTTGACCTCTCTAAGAAAAATCTCTTGCTACAATTCCGTGGCTCAAGTAATCAGCGGATAATTGATGTCCAAAAATCTCTTAAAGCAGGAAAAGTTATCATCTGGGAAAAACTCAATGATGGTAAACAGGCCGTGGAACAATTTCATAAGGAAAAATTGATTTAAAATTTGATTTATTAAGGCAATGTCTACTCAATCGAGTAGGCGTTTTTAATTTGGTGCTTTTTCTAATTAAGGGGTAGTTAAGTATTTGATTGTAAAATGAAGTTATCTATTAGAACAGGAGGAAATAAATGGCAAAAAGTAAAGTGAAAAGTGGACAAATTTTTGAGCGTAAGGAAAAGAAGTATCTGCTAACGCGTCAAAAATTTGAAGATTTAGTTGAGAGGTTGCAGACGGTCATGTGCTTTGATGATTACGGTCTGCATACTATTCATACGATTTATTATGATACGACTGACTTTGATGTCATTCGGCATTCCGTTTCTAAGCCGAAATTTAAGGAAAAATTGCGCCTGCGCAGTTATGGTCAAGCGACAGCAGATAGTCAAGTTTTTTTAGAACTCAAGAAAAAAGTGGCTGGTATTACCTACAAACGACGGGAAAAATTAGTCTATGATCAAGCGCTGAGCTTTCTTCAAGGACAAACCCTTGACAAAGCAAGTCAAATTTTGAGGGAAATTGATTATTATCAACAACAAGAAGTGCTCCAACCCAAGGTGCTGATTAGTTATGATAGATTAGCCATGTTTCACAAGAAGGACGCTGATTTTCGGATTACTTTTGATCAAAATATCAGGTACAGTCTGACAGGATTTGATTTGACACAGACGGATTCAATTGCGAAAAGCGCTTTAACAGATGATGACACCATTCTCATGGAAATTAAAATCTCGGGAAGTTTTCCGCTGGAAATTTCCCGCATGTTATCAGAACTTGACATTTATCAAGGGAAATTCACAAAGTATGGTAATATCTATCATCAAGCTATTGCCCCGCATTATTATCAAGAAAAAAATATCAAATTTAACTTTTCAAGAAAAGGAAAATAAAACATATGCTATCAAGTATTCTATCTAGTTCAACCAACACACTCACAGTCAGCTTGCCGGTCTTGCTGACGACGATTTTTGCCAGTCTTTTAGCGGGGTTTGTCATTGCTAAAATTCATATGTACCGCAATCATTACAGCAAAAATTTTGTGTTTACCATTGCCTTGTTGCCAGTGCTCGTTTCTGCAGTTATCATGGTTGTGAACGGCAATCTGGGGGCAGGCATTACCGTGGCTGGCGCTTTCACACTGGTTCGTTTCCGTTCAGCTCCGGGAAATGCGCGTGAAATTACGACGATTTTTTTCTCAATGGCGTCTGGTCTCGCGATCGGAATGGGTTATGTCGTTTATGCTTTTATTTTTGTCATTATTGTTAGCCTTGCCATGCTTGCCTACACGCAAATGAAATTTGGCGAAACAGCCTCAACGCAGAAACAAGTTAAGATTACCCTGCCAGAATATACAGATTACAACTCAGAATTTAATCCCATTTTTGCAGAATTTACCAATGGTTACAAGATTGAGCAGGTCAAAACGACCAATCTCGGGAGCTTGTTAGAAGTCACTTTTTCGATTACAGAAAAAGATAGCGCCCAACAAAAGATTTTCCTCGATAAATTGCGCGAAGTCAATGGTAATCTGCCGATAACAATCCAGCACAACAAGCTTGGGTTAAATGATTTATAAGAAAGAGTGTTTAATATGAAACATAAAAAAATAATAAGTATTGTCTCAATTATCGTAGGAACAGTCGTCATTCTTGGAATGGTTGTGGTCTTAAATAAAGGCAAGCAGACTTCTGCTATCTCGGCAACTTCGGCTAGTAAAAGCACTGATACAAGCAAGGCGAGTACAGCTAAAAGTAGCGAAACAGTCACCGCAACAGCGCTTGAAAATGCGACAAAAGTAGATTTGTCACAAAACGCCAACTTGTCCATTACACAAGCAGGCACTTATGAGATAACAGGTCAGACGAAGGATGGCCAAATTGCTATCGATGTGGGCGATACAGAACAAGTCACGCTTGTTTTAAACAATGTTGACTTGGCAAACACGACAACAGCACCTATTGCCATCACTAATGGTAAAAAAATCATGATTGAAACAGCAGAGGGGACGATCAATACCATTTCAAGCACAGGTAAAGATGCAGACAATACTGCAACGATTTATTCAAAAGATGACTTGACTTTCACAGGTAAAGGGAAATTAGTAGTGACTTCAGCAGCTCAAAATGCCATTCAATCTAAAAATGATTTGACTTTTAGCAGTGGGACTTATGAGTTGACTGCAAAAAATGAAACCATCAAAGGTAAAGACAGTGTGACTTTTGACGGTGGTGATTTCACCCTGACTTCTGAGAGTAATGCCGTTAAAACGACTAATATCGAAGAAGCTGATCAAGGTGTGATTACGGTGAATGGTGGCACCTTCAATATCAAAGCAACAAGCGACGGTTTCCATGCCAGCACCAACATTGTCATTAATCAGGGCGATATAAAACTCGATGTTGAAGATGACGGTTTGCACGCAGACGGCGTTTTAGAGGTCAATGACGGCACAATCAAAATTGAAAATTCATATGAAGGACTTGAAGCGGCGGATCTTCAAATCAAGGGTGGCGACATCACAGTCAAAGCGCAAGATGACGCCATTAACGGTGCTGGTGGCAATGATAGCGAGACTGGGATAAAACAAGATAATTTTAATTCAAGCACAGGTAAGGTAACGATTTCGGGTGGTAAGTTGGTTGTTTATGCGGGACTTTCTGGTTCTGGTGACGGTCTGGACTCTAATGGTGATTTGACGATAACAGGTGGCACGATTACAATTCATGTGCCAACAACAACTCGCGATTGGTCAACAATTGACTTTGATGGCAATTACAAACAGAGTAACGCAACGGTAACAGAAGTTGCAGCAGATGGGACGACAACAGCCGTTACCCAAGACACGATTGCAAACTTTAGTGGTATGCAAGGCGGTGGTAATGGTGGACCTAGAGGTCATTAAAAAAGAGCGCTCGACGGCGCTTTTTTATGTCCATTTCCACTCTAACTGGAGTACTTTCTATCATCGTTATCCAACAATTTGGTGAAGTAAAAGTCAAAATATTATCGTTATTTCCAAAATCATGGCGATTGATAATGAATTCATTTGTTTTACTCACGAAAAACTGCATATTTTAAGTATTCCCCCCCTTTTATTATTAAATATTCTATCTAACATTTAATAATAAAAGAGATTTCCGTGATGATATATCAACTGTACGCTTCATGGTAATAAATTAAAATAAAAATTCAAAAAAATGATGTTCGTCTCATAATATATAAACTTGTGAATTGATATAAATTTTACTTGTCCCGATTTTTTTTAGTTTCGTCCATATTTTTTTTCAAGTTCAGTAATCTCATGTTCTATCACATTTGCCATATTGAAACAATCACAAAAAAAGTTTTTTTGGCATTCTTTCAATGTGTCAAGTGACTCTTGTTCACCACTAATAAATTTGAGCATTGCTTCACTATATATCAATGTGAGTTTTTCATAAATGAAATAATCATGAATATTATCTTTCTTCAGAAATTGAATATATCGGTTTGCTTCAGTATAAAGTTTCTTCTCTGTAAACACATCAATAATGTTTAGAAGTGCCCGATAGGTATCTAATTTGATAACAGGAAGATTAAAGTCTGTCATAGTGGGGGCGATTAATCTGTCAGCTAATTTTGATAAATCGCTAGGTGTAATGAGTATTGCAGTATATCCTAAAAGCATAATTTCGTACTGCCCCCAGCCTTTAAGATTTAAGAGATATTTTACTAAGTATGTAATGTCATGAAGTGATATTACAAAAGATGGATCAATGAGCTTAATAACTGCTTCTATTCTGATTTTATCTAATCTTAGACTGACTAAATCTTTTTGAGCAGATTTAGTACATTGTATTTTGAGTAAAATATTTTTTAATTTGGCGATATTACGTTCAACATATGCTTCTGAAATTTCATAAGCAGAGAGCGTCACATTATTATCGTGTAAATATTGATTATAACGACTTTCAAATTCTAAGGTGTTGACGTGAATATTCCTTAAAATACCAAAAAAATCATTGTCGAAAGCATTGTTTTCCCGTTTTCAAATTCCGAAAGATGGGAAGGAGTAGTATAGCCGTTGGCAGCGTCAGCAAGGGTATAACCTTTTAAAAGTCGAAATTCTTTTTCGACACTTCCATAAGCTACGCTCTCCACTGATTTATAAGTTTTGGATGTATTCATTTTTTCATTTTCTATATTCTGATAAGCAATATTTACATTTAAAAGACAGTGAGGGTTTTGAAAGCGCTATCCGCTATGTTATACGCTATAATGTAATTTTACCACAATAAAGAAAAAATAGCTGATTTTCTTTAGTGCTAGCGATTATTTTTTGTTATAGAATGAATATAAGGCAATCAAAAAGGAAAGAAGAGTGGAATATGAAAAGGTACAAAGTCATTCTATCTACTAGCTATGCTAGTAATAATTATCCCCTTGTATGCTACAATTTGGTTTTAAGTTAATAGTTTCATCCCTATCCTTTATCAAAAATTAGAAATAAAAATGCTTTTTCCTAAGATAACAGGACAGGTAAAACATCAAACACTACTAAACTTAGGGAGACAATAATGGATATTCAATTAGATATAGGTTATAAAAATCAGGTGATGTATAAAAATGTTTATTTGCAACTTCCTTCCAATGGTATAATTTCTTTGATTGGCAAGAATGGAAGTGGAAAATCGACAATCTATAAAACATTTTTAGGACATATTCCTGCAATTCATGGGAAAGTACCAAAATCAGTCACTGCAAAATGTGCGATTGTCTCTGATTATGTGCATATTCCAGAGGAGAATAAGGTTCGGGATGTTTTACGACTCAGTTCTAATTTTAAATCAGGAATCAAGAAATATGAGAAATTTTATCAAAATATTACAAAGCTACTTGATTTAAAAGTCAAAACGCTTAGCTCCGGACAAAAACGAATTTTAGAGATTTTCATGGTGCTGCTCTCAGGAAAAGAAATTATTATTTTGGACGAAGCGACCAATGCTCTTGATTTTGAAAGTAAAGAATTATTTTTGAACTATGTATGTGAGCTATCAAGTGAGATTTTATTTATTCATACTTCGCATGATTTGACAGAGGTTGTTGTGTTGAATAGTATCCCTTATCTATTGGTCAAAGAAAAAAAGAAAATAATAGCAATTCGGCAGGAAAATATGACAACGGACACTCTTGTTGCAACAGTTAAAAATGGGGGAGATAGATGTTAAATTTGTTTGAGTTTGAATACTTGCGTTTCAAAAATAATCGAGTTCTCTTCCTACTTCCCATTTTGCTTATAGTTATTGGTTTTTCTGGGGTGTTACTCACTCAGATTTATACAGATGGTAGTATTTCGAGCTATCTGACTTTGTTTAACATATATAATGCTTATGCACAATTTGTCTTCTTGTTTATTTCATTCATTTATATCTATTCTTTTTCAGAAGATTTTTCTAAAGGGAGTTATGCATTTTATAGGCAAATTGGTTATTCTTTACGGAAATGTTTATTTGTGAAACTTGTACTATTGTACATCCCGACTGCTCTTATTGTGACCTTCTTTATCGTATTATCTGCGTTGAAATTTCAGATTCATGAAATTTTAAAAATAGTGATAGCGGTTATAACGATTAATTTTGGGCTCCTTTTTTGCATCGTGTTCTCCCTATTTTTATCTTTGTTACTAAAAAAAAAAACGATGTTTGCAGCAGTTACTAACTTTATTATCTATATTGCTTGTAATATCCTTAATCTTGTATTATTGGGACTTACGAATCCTCTTGATGGCAACAGTCTTAGCACGAGCATGGTTAAATATTTATTTTTAGGAAATATTTCAAATCAATCAATTGTGCGAACACATTGGAATTTTGAAACTCAGAATTTCCTGTTCGCAGTCATGCCGTCAATCGTTTATGTCTTGATATTTGGGATAATCATTTATATCTATTCAGGAAGAAAAAATTATGAAACTTAATGTTCCGTATAAAACATTGGCCTTTACGCTCTTTAGCAAGTGTAATGCAGCTTGTTCAATGTGCTGTTTTGAGTGTAGTCCACAACGTATTGAAAAATTGGATGTTGCAAGAGTCAAAGAGTACATTGATGAAGCAGCAGAAATTGATGAAATCACAACAATTTCTTTTACAGGTGGGGAACCATTTCTGAAATATAACCTGTTGCTTGACTTGGTCAAATATGCAGCTGCAACAGGTAAAAGAGTAACAACAATTTCTAATGGATTTTGGGCAACATCCAAAGAGATTGCAACTGAGAGATTAGCAGAGCTAAAAGCAAATGGTCTGCAACACCTCAGTACAAGCCATGATTTTTTTCATAAAGAGTTTATCAAGACCGAATATGTGGCAAATTTGCTGAGTGCCGCAGGTTCATTAGGTGTTCCTTCAACATTGGCAATCGTCAAAACAAAAGAGCAAGATATCGGTAGTATTCTTGATGAATTGGGCAATAGTGTTTATCCTACTGCTATAGAGATTGTACCCTGTTTACCCGCAGGTGGAGCTTGCAGAAACTTTCCAAGCGACAGTTTTGATAGAACTTTGGCATCTGATACTAAGGGGATGAGATGTATTTATAGTGGAAATATAGTCGTTGGTTTTGATGGTAACATCTATCCGTGTTGTTCGCAAGTTATTTTCGAAACAGGTTTAGTCATTGGAAATTATAAAGAACTTAGCTTGACAGAAGCTCTTGTAAAAGTTAAAAAGAACGGTTTGCTATATTTATTAAGGAATCGTGACCTTTCACTCTTTTCAGAATTTGCAAAGGAAAAATTAGGAATTGATATCCCTGATAAAATTGTCAATCCTTGTGAGCTATGTGCTCTTATGTTCAGAAAAGAAAATCTTGAAGAATATAAGGTTTTTGTTATTGAAAACATGGCAGCATTAAAAAAGTAAATGGTCTATACTCAATATAAAAATTCTAATTATGAAATATTAAGAAATGTAAATGGGGATTGTTATGTCAAGGATATTGCTAGAAATAAAATCTACCATAAGCAGAATTTCAATTTCGAAAGAAGTAGTTTTCCGTTATCAAAAGCAATCAAACTGGTCAATAAAAGACACCCTGTTCTTAATTCTTGAAATAGGTTCAGTTTTATTATTGTTGTATCTTAGTTATCATATTTTTAAGTTTGGTGGTAAAGCGATTGATTTTTGGCAAAGGGGGCTTGCTTTTAGCTTTTTATTTGTAAATCTTGTTTGTCACGAGTTAGGACATTCGCTAGTTTTAAGATTTTTTGGAAGACGAAGAGGGAGATATAAAGTAAAGTGGTTTTATATTTTTCCTATGATTACGGTTGATACTTCTGAAGCTTATATGCTTCCAAAATTTGAAGCAGCAGCAGTTTGTTATGCGGGCATCATGACTAATATCTACTTATCAAGTATCATATGTTTGATATTTCCTAGTAAGTTGTTTATAATTATTCCGGTTTATAATTGAATTCTATTCAATCTCTTACCCCTTGGGCGTTCAAAGACTGATGGCTATCACATAATTGTTAATTTCATCATAGGAGTAAATGATTATAAATTTAGAAAGATTAAGGTCGTTTATTTATTTGATGTATTGTTCTATGGGATGGTTATGCTCATCATTTACAATATGCTAAACTATTTGTTTAAATAAATTTTAGAAAGGAACCAAAATTCATGAAAGACTTTGAAATCGATTTTGAATTGGATGAAAAAGATGAAATTGAAACATTGGATAGTCCAGCCTGTATCATTGGGTCGTACTTCTTTGTTTCAAGTTAATTTTTCTCAATTCAAGCCACTCCTTTGAGTGACAAGCACAGGAGAATGTTACAATAATTTGTGTAACAACAAGTAAAAAGCTAAAAATATACAATTTAGCTTTTCGGGATGAGGTCTTTGTACCTCATTTTTTTATTTTCGAGAAAGTTTAATCTGAAAAAGAGGATGTTTTTATAACGTTTATCATTCTATATCAACTAAAGATTTCTTTATCTAATAGTAGAAATAGTTTTTTCAAAAAAATATATACACTGAAATTACTTATGAATGAACCAGAGGCTAGGGCAAAAGGTTCAAAAATAGAAGAACCGTATGAAAATCGTTTTCGAAAACGTTGATTTCATAACGGTTTGTCTAGTTTATAATTAGCTAAATTATGCTAATTTTTAATTTTTGTTTCAGGCCCTTTTAAGTGTATTCAATTCGGTTGATAAGCAAAATAGAGTTTTATTACTCAATTTTTGGGCAACTCATCGCTTATAAGCTTGAATTGCTTAAAAAAACACAAAGTACTCCGATTTTATCTTTGTTCAAGAAAGTGGGAATCTTATTAGGCCATCGAAGCACAATCAGTATTTGAAATAATTTCACGAAGTGCTCCCTTATAAAATGATAAAATGGAAACGACTTTTGTTTCTTATTCCTTACGTCACAGGAATATGATACTTCAAAAAGAATTGAGGGTGGATGAGCAGGTTATTGTGCAACGTGGGCAGGTCAGACACTCAGATGATCTCTTCGCTGAAAATTTACGAGGGACACGGAAATTGCATAGATGATTAGATGGACAAGATATTTAACAATGAAAGAAGGATACTAGTGTGAAAAACAATATAAAGTCCCCCCTTAAAAAGAGCGCAGAAAACCAGCTCTCAATTTAAGGGCGAAAAATCTTTAGGTATCCCTCATTTCCCTGCTTTTTTTAAACTCTTCAGGAAGAATAC
>NZ_BAAGGP010000078.1:0-13298 GCF_054658615.1 Pseudolactococcus yaeyamensis | reverse complement strand
ATATTTATATTATATCAAAACCAACCGTCTACAACAAGTGTGAAGTTGTAAAAAACTATCATATCCCTTGATATAATAGCTTTTGGGGGTGTATTTTTTAGTTTTAACTGTCAAACTCGGGATTATAGCATATTTACAAAAAATAACTTTAAATTATAACTCCTGCTGTGACAATTCTTCCAATTCACTCATGACTTGTTTGTCGCTCTCAATAGGCGTATAGTGCTTCGGAACAAAGAAAATGACGATAGTGCTGAGAAGTCCTAAGATTAAAAATAACGTAAAGATAGTCGCATAGCTCCCAGTTTTTTCAACTAAAGCACCGATAAGATAAGGGGCTATGGCACCACCTAAAATACCACCAGTTGCCATAAATGCATAACTCGGCGAAAATTCAGCTGGTTTAAAGCGTTTTAGAGGTAGGCTAACTAAACTGACAAAGGCAGTCGCATAGCATAATTCAGCAAGGGCGAAACAAAGCGTAATTGGTATCATGTTAATAGCATTACCATGAGGAATTTGATAAGCTAAAAATAAAGTAGCTGAACCGACAAGAGTTGTTACTGCAATCACAAGCCGTTCCTTATTCAGAAAATATTTACCAACGATAAAACTACCACCTAGGGAGCCAATTAAAAAACAAACACCAGTAATTGACGTCATATTTCCTTGTTGTGTCAAGCTGAAACCAACTTCATTACTTGTTAAAAATGATGGTGTCCAGTTGATAACACCATACATGACAGCATTTATCAACAAATCACACCCAAATAATACCCAGACCAGTCTGTTAGACAGAACTGTTTTGAGTGATATTTTTTCAGTCACTTTTTGAGCAGCTGTCGCAGTTGTCACATTATTATTAGGGATGACAAAAAGTAAAACTAAACTGATGATGACAGCGATAACAGTTAAAATGAGATAGGTTTGTTTATAGCCCAGATTTTGGACAGCGGGTGAGATAAAAAGCGGACCAAAGATACTCGCAATACCAGATGAGCTAATCAAAATCCCTTGCGTAAAAGTTCTTTGAGAAAGTGGAATACTAGACTGTACTTCTTTACTAGCACTTTGAGGGTAGCCTGCATGCGCAATCGCACCCGCCAAAAAACGAATCAAGATAAAATAGATAATTGATGTACCGAAACTAAACAGAGCAGCAAAGAAACCTAAAGAGAAAATACTAAAAGTCAGAATTTTTTTAGAACCTAGTTTGGTATTTAAGAAACCGTAGGGAATTTGCATCACGGCATAGCCTAGGAAGAAAGCACTCATAATCATGCCTTTTTGTGAAGGTGTAATCCCGAGTTCTTTAGAAATTGGAATAATACTAATGCTAATAGATAATTTATCAACATAAATCATAAAATAGCCTAAGAACAAGGTGGCAATTAAGACAACCGTGCGTAAAGTTGTTTTTCCTTTTGAGGAAACAGTGGATGTGGTCATTTATAATAAATACCTCTCTATGTGTTACTTAAATTGTATTGATTACTTGTTAGTATAACATTATAGTCTGAAAATTTCAACTTTTTTATTATCCCTCAGCATAAAAAAGTAGTCTGACAATATTTTTGCTTTATTTTGATTATGTCTTTTGAAACAAATAACTTTTAAAAATGCTTCATCCAAAGACTGAGATTTCTTATATTTTAATATTTAGATCAACCGTAAAAAAATAAGTTATCATCCCTAGCAAAGTCAGTTATTTTTGTGAGCAAGAAAATTTTAGATATCAAAAATAAATAATTGAGAGATTTTCCTGAAATATTTGAAAATTAAAAGTCTCTCATTTTTAACTCAAAATGGAGACTTCACTACCTCAAAAATAGTCGTTTATTATTTTATGGCTTGCAGGATAAAATAACCTTTCTCTTTAGAAATGACCTCACAATTACCAAAAACTTCTGTCATTTTATTCTTAGCACTAGGTGCACCTTGTTTTTTCTGAATGACAATGGTCAGCGTCCCTTGATCATTTAGATGGTCATAAGCACCTGAAATGACACCATGCACGACCACTTTTCCTGCACGAATCGGTGGATTTGAGACGATATTGTCAAAACGACCTGAAACATTGGCATAGAGATTGGACTGGAAGATATCTGCTGTCACACCATTTTTTACGGCATTTTTCTCTGCAAGTGCTAGAGCTCGCAAGTTGACATCTATTAATGTGGCGGTCACGCCTTGTACTTTCGCTAAGCTCAACCCCATTGGTCCATAGCCACAGCCAACATCTAAAAGGGTAGAGTTTTCTGAAAAATGGACGGCATTCAAGAGGACCTGGCTACCAAAATCAATGGCTTTTTTACTAAAAACACCGGCATCGGTCGTGAAGGTCATTTTTTGACCAAGCAAGACGGTTTCCAGTTCGTGTAGGTCGTGTGCGGCATCTGGATTTTCATCATAATACATTTTTTGGAATTTTTCAGACATATGTTTTAGCAAGCTCCCGTGATTTGACGTCTACTGCAATTAGCGAAGTGACCAGTTCATAACCATCTTGTGAAAAATGAACACCGTCTGGACCAACGAATTCATCAGAACCTGGGTAAATCGTCATCGCATGGTTAAGATCCACAATTTTGGCACCAGTTTCCTCAGAAACGGTTTTGGCAGCTGCGACATACAGTGCGACATTTGCATTGCTGCGACCAGACATTTCATGCGTTTGGGCAATGGCTACTTCATTCACGTACGACGGTGTTAAAATCGATGTTTTATCAGCACCCAAGGCAGTGACAAATGTGGTTAGATTATTAATAAAATCGACAACTGAAACATCATGGTGATCAGCCGCATCATTAGCTCCAAAGAAAATATAGTTATAATCAGCGTGCGCTGCAACAACTTGATCTAAGCGTTTTAAGGCATCAGAAGTATCTTCACCAGGTACAGCAAACAAGTCAACTTCTCCTGGAAATCCCATCCGATTTAAAAAGTCTTCTGTCCAGGTTTTCATGTCAATTTTCGCTGAAATTGAATCACCAAACACTGCTACTTTCATTTTCTATCCTCTTTTCGTTTTATTTCCATCTCTATTTTAACACAGGATGATGATTTTATGTCTTTTGGATATTGAGAACGAATTCAAGCAAATATATCAAGGCGATTAAATCTAGTAATTCCCCATCCATCAGATTTGTAAGCGTATTCTGGTAAAACAAATCTTATTGTGGTAAAATTATTTTTATGGAAACTGAACTGATTAATTATGAAAAAATCACCCGCCATATTTGGCAGAATCTTTATAAAAAAACGCTACCGACATTGACAGAAACCGAGCTTGACAATATCAAGTCAATCAATGATGAGATCAGCGTTCAAGATGTGAATGATGTCTATTTGCCACTGGTTCAACTCATCCGCATTTACAAGAAAACGATGAGCGATCTCAGCTTTTCAAAAGGCTTATTCCTCCAAAAAATTGCTGAAAACCAACCCTTTATCATCGGCATTTCAGGCTCTGTTGCCGTCGGCAAATCAACGACAGCACGCTTGTTACAGTTGCTTTTGTCGCAGTCGTTTAAGACGTCAACTGTGGGACTTGTCACAACAGATGGCTTTTTATATCCCAACCAAACCCTGACAGAGCAAAATATCCTCCACCGAAAAGGATTTCCTGAGTCTTATGATATGGAAAGCCTGATTCGCTTTTTGTCTGAGATTAAGTCTGGTAAGGATGTTGAAATCCCAGTTTACTCGCATGAAATCTACGACATTTTACCCGAAAAAACACTAGTCAAATCTCCGGATATTTTAATCGTTGAAGGAATTAACGTCTTCCAAAGCACCCTTAATAAACGCTTGTATATCAACGATTTCTTCGATTTTTCAATCTATGTTGATGCAACAGAAAGCAATATTGAACGTTGGTATTTAGAGCGTTTTAAAACACTGTTAGAACTCGCCAAAAAAGACAGCACCAACTACTATCACCAATTTACAACGCTTTCCACTGACCAAATGTTGAAGGTAGCGCGCGATACTTGGAAAAAAGTCAACCTCGTCAATCTCCGCGAATTTATCGAGCCAACTCGTAGTCGCGCTGAAGTCATCCTACACAAGGATAAACACCACAAAGTTGATAAAATTTATTTGAAGAAATATTGATAACATAAAAGAGATTGGGACAAAAGGCTTCAAAAATGGATAGACTAAATGATGCTAATTTTTGACTTTTCACAGGTTCTTGATTTTTTCAATAGTAGCAGCACTTTTCTTGCTATTTTGGTATTGTTTTGACAAAAGAATACTAAATTCACACACAAACAGCACTTTTCTTGCTAATTTCGTATTGTTTTGATAAAAGAATACCAAATTCACACAAAAATAGGCGATAAACGATTCCAATTAACTTCGGAAATGGTTCATCGCCTATTTTTAGAGAACTTTTGTCCCAACCTCTTTTTTTGCATTTCTAGCTACTTATTTTCATCACTAGACTTTAATTTGAATGAGCTAAATACCATAATACTGTAAATAATCTTGAGCAATCGTATTATCATTAAAATCTTGATAAGCCACCGTTTCAACAGTATCACTCCACTTTAAACTATAAGTACGATACTCTCCTGCATATTCATAAGTCTGAATTTTTTTATTTTCAACCTCTTTTTGAACAATACGGTGGTCCGCATTATAACCAAGACTAAAATAATTATAAAAGAATCTTTTATCATTATCGCCCTGAACAAAAAAATCTGGAAATCTAATTTTCCGCTGACTATCTGCAAATTGATAAGTTTTTAAGCCATCTACTTCTGTCGGTTTTAATTTAACAGTATCAGTATATCTATATTTGATATAAAAGCTATCTGATTTGAATGTTTCATAAAAGTTATTTGCATCAATACTGAGTTCATTCGTTTTAGCGTTGAATGTTAGCACAAAATCATCAGGCAACGTTTCCTTGTCATTTTCTTCTGGGTCTGTCAATTTTTTGAGTAGCATTTCATCTGCCATCATTTGACTCATGGTCATATGATTCGTCCCATAAAATTCTTGATTGCTTGGATAAATTTTAATGATATCCTGATCTACCTTTTCGACCTTTATTTGACTATCTGTGATAACATTTTTTAATTCAGTTGGGTCATTTTCCAAATGTTCTCTGTAATCATTAAACATTGTTTTGACTTCTGCATCACTAGCACCTTTGGTATTTTTAACACTTTGATATAAAGTTTCATAGTTAATATCATTCTTTTTGAGTGCACTAAGTGCTTGTTTGACTTTCTTACGTCCTACTTTCAAATACGCTCTATCACTTTGATAGCCCTCTTTTTTTTTCAGCTGCCATTTTCCATTTTTGACCTGATATGTCTGACTGATATGCACTTCTCTATATGGATCATCACCAGTTCCATAAAAATAATCCATAACAACTTTATCCTTGAAAAAAGTAAAACCGAACCAGTACCCTCCCTCTTCTGAAAAATCAGGATAAATAGGCGAAACACTGTCAACATCAAGAATTTGTATGTAAGTCATCTTCCCATTTTTATCCATTGTGACAGTTGATTTAAAGCCGACTTCATTTGTATTCTTAGATTCCCCAATCAAACTAATTGGCATTCTATACGTTTTTTCACCATCACGACCATATTCAAAATCAAACTTAAGATTGTACTCATAAACAAAAGGATTTTCGACTTTTTTCATTTGCTTCTTTATTCGCTTTATAGAAATTAAAAGCAAATAGTGATAGCAAACAGACGAATATACCAAGTAAAATCCATTTCAAAAACTTCCGCATTCTGTTTCGTCTCTTTCTTTAAATCATCTCATGAAGCTTAACCATCTCCGCAAGGCTCAGCTGCCCCGGTGCGCTGGTCGCAGCTACCGAAGCAAAGGTCCAACTGCTCCCAAAACTATCGCCTGCGATGCGTGTGATTTTCCCAAGTTCTCCCATGGCCATGGTCACTAAGGTCAAGTTCGGATGTGCTTCAGAAAAACGTAAGGTTTCAGTCATCAGTCTTAGGACATCCGATTGCTTTTGGGGCATACCGGCAAATTTGATGCCTTTTGCTCCTGATGCTGCCATTTTTGATAAAATATCTGGCAGATTTTGAGGGATTTGCGTGAAATCATGGTAGGACACGATGGCGTTGTCAGGCAATGAAATAGACGGGAATCTCAAGATTTCAACATCAACGTATGCAAATTCAGTTGAAAATTGATGGATTAAAGTATCATAATCTTCTGCTGAGATGATGGTCTCAGCTTTGTCTTCTGTTCGATACGTAAAAATAATCTCTTGATTTGGAAACTGAGCCTTAATGTCTTGTGCTGCTTGCTTTAAATCAGGTATGGTCATGAAGTCTGCACGCCATTCGACCAAGTCGGTGTTAGCGTATTGGGCGACATTTAAGTTAGCGATTTCGCTCAGACTTTTTGGCATAATCGGAACAACTATTTTCATCTCTTATTTGACCTCCAAAACAAAGACTTTGAGATAGTCAGACTGCGGGTCTGCGGGATTGGTCGCAAAGTCTACTGGCAGATGAAATGCTTCAATGATATCAAATTTCTGAGTGCCAAAGCCTTTTCTTAATTCATCTAAAAAGTCTGCGCGACTGAGTCTGGCATGATTGGTCGAAGCGATGATTTTACCGTGACGGTTCAAAATCGGGAGCACATCAGCAATGATCTGGTGGTAGTCCTTGGCGACTGAGAAGGTCATTTTTTTATTGCGTGCAAAACTTGGTGGGTCGATGACGATGAGGTCAAAGCCTAGTTTTTTCCTAGCTACATACTTGGCATACTCAAAAACATCCATGACATGAAATTTGTGAGCATCAAGTGATAGACCGTTGGCTTTGAAATGTGCCTCGGATAATTCACGTGAGCGTTTAGCTAAATCGACTGATGTCGTTGACTTGGCACCGCCCATGGCTGCAGCGACTGAGAAAGCTGCTGTATAAGAAAATAAGTTTAAGATGTCTTTGCCTGCTGCCAAGTGTTCAAGTAAAGCACCTCGTACATCATGCTGGTCTAGAAAAATACCTGTCATCAATCCGTCGTTTAGGAAGACTTGGTATTTAACACCATTTTCCAAAATGATAAATTTTTCTGGTGCTATTTTGCCATAGATATGGCTTGAAATCGGTAATTTACTCTCAAAGCGTACCTTTTCATAGGCGCCCAAAATTTCTGGAAAAATAGCTTGAAAGGCTGATAAAATTTCATCTTTAAGTGTATAAATGAAAGCATTATACCAGCTGAAAAGGGCATAATCTCCATAAATATCAATGGTCATACCACCAAAGCCATCTCCATCTTGATTAAAGAGACGATAAGCTGTCGTTACCGTATCTTGCGCATAGGACTGGCGTTTACTTTTAGCATCAGTCAATAGCTGTCTAAAATCAGTTGAGGTAATCGTCCAACCAATTCCTTTATTTTGACGTGAAAAATAAGCCTTGCTGACCAATTGATGGTCAAAATAGAGGTCAGCCAATCCTTCAGTGTAAGTATTTCCCGGAAAATCACGCGCATCAAGCACAGCAATTCCTTTGGAAATCTTTTTAGCAGCGTATTTATTTATCGTTAGTTTAGTCATTACATTAAATTATACACAAAAATCATGTTTATTGCTATGGTTTGATGAAGAGAGAATCAGACTATAAAGCAAGACCAGATCACTCCCGCTTAATGTCAAACCGTATTGTCGCTCAAATTTCTTGATTTTTTGCGTCAGGGTATTGCGGTGGATATACATGGCCTTGGCCGTTTTCAGCTGGTTGCCATCATTTTTGTAGAGCTGCGTAATCAAATCCTGCGCCTCTATATCGGTCAAAAGCCCTTGCTTAATTTTGGTTAATGGCGGACTGGTGACTTGGGCGAGGCCTGCTTTGATAAGCGATTCTGAAAAACTGAGCCCCTGTTCAAAGTTGTTTTGCTCAGTTGGATAAAGCGTGCTGAGTTCTGTCTGGTCTGCAAACAACCCCAAATAATAGTCACATTTTACCCCTAAATCCTGAGTTAAGGTCCCCAGTACTTGCTTGATTTCTCCCTCGCTCAGGCGGTCAGGCGACATTTTTTCAATGGCGATGCCGGAGGTAGCTGAGAGCTGTTTGACCTTTACGATACCTGAAAAAATCAGGGATAGGTTTTCAGCGATGTCAGCAAATCCTTGAGATTTGAACTGAATCACGCGATAGGTACCGTGGGGGAGTTGGTCGAAATCTAGCGTCTTGGCTTGAAACAAAACATCACTAAAAAGGCTGATTTCTCGCGGTGTTAATTCATGTTTGGCAATATGGAATGCCTGACCTTCGCTTTCAAAATTAAGGTCTGAGGCGTTCTCACTTGCGCCTGTTTTAATTGGGAATAATTTGGCTAATGTTTCTATCTTCATGATTTTACCAAAAAACGCCAACTGGCGTTTAGACTATATCTTCTGATTTGACACGCATGGCAAACAAGGGTGACAAAGGACGATTTTCGTGAATTCTGACAATAGCATCAGCAATCAGCGCTGAGATTGAAATTTCAGTAATTTTTTCAGAGTCGCGAATGCTATCTGGTAACTCAATGGTGTCTGTGACAACCAATTTCGTAATCGCTGAATTTTCAATACGCTCAAGCGCTGGTCCTGATAAGACACCATGCGTACAAGAGGCATAAATTTCAGTTGCGCCAAGTCCTTTAAGTGCGTTAGCTGCAAGCGTGATTGTACCCGCTGTATCAATCATGTCATCAATGAGGACACATTTTTTACCTTTGACGTCACCAATGATATTCATAATCTCAGCAACATTGGCACGTGGCCGACGTTTGTCAATAATCGCAATCGGTGTTTTCAAGAAGTCTGCCAATTTACGTGCGCGTGTTACCCCACCATGGTCAGGCGATACAACCACGACGTCACCATTAGCACCGGTCAAACCGAGACGATCAAAATAGTCTGCAATAAGTGGCGCACCCATAAGGTGGTCAACTGGAATATCGAAGAAACCTTGAATTTGTGACGCATGGAGGTCAATTGTCACTAAGCGGTCAACACCAGCTCTTTGGAGCATGTTTGCGACCAATTTTGATGTGATAGGTTCGCGTGGACGTGCTTTGCGGTCTTGACGTGCATAGCCATAATAAGGCATGACAACATTAACCGAGCCAACAGAGGCACGTTTCAAAGCATCAACCATAATCAACAATTCCATCAAGTTTTCATTGACTGGACTAGATGTTGATTGAATCAGAAAGACATGACTGCCACGAACTGACTCCTCAATATTGATTTGAATTTCACCGTCACTGAAAGTTTTAACATTGCATTTTCCGAGATCGAGTCCCATGTTTCTAGCGATTTTTTTAGCCAGTTCTTGGTTTGAGCTGAGTGCAAATAACTTCAGGTTTGCGTACGACATGTCTTCCTCCATGATTTTTGATACCTAATTAACTGTTCAACCAGTTGAATGAGGTATGGACTAAAATAACTTAAACACCATCCATAGTATCGGATACTCTCCCATTTTACTATTTTTCAAGTGTTTTGTAAACGATGTTAGTCAGCTGCTGCAGCTGCGAACAGAACAAGGCTTGCGATGAAAACCCAAATTTTCCAAGTCCACCGACTTTTTGTTTGATTTTTCAAAAAAAATCTCCTTTCTGAAGATACAAAAAAAGAGAAACCTGTAAAAGATTTCTCTGAGCTTAGTTTACCGACATTTCGGTCAAGCGATGATTGTTTTGCTTATATCTTTTTTTCACTATAATCAGAGCTAAAAAGTAGTAAAAATATAACAGCCACAAACATATTGCCACAAAACGACATCATCTCTTTGGTTTTTCTGAGTACTTCTTGCTTTCTATTACTCATTGTATTTAAAGCCTTTCAATTCTATAAATTATTTTTTGTTTTATCCAAATATTTCTTCGATTCCAAATTCAGATCAATTACAATACATTTTCTGATAGGTACTGCCTTTAAAAATTCCTTCTTAACACATTCACTCATTGATAAACGTTTTTGTGATTTTTTTTCTACTTTAATTGTATCCATTTTTGAACCTTTCATTTCATATAGAAAAATAGCGTTTTCTACTTTTCTACTTCATCCAACAAGAAAAGGCAATCACACGCTATGATGATTGCCTTTCAATATTATAAATTATTTAATTTCCCCATGGATTTTGTCCTGGAGGATAATTACTGCTTGTACTCGCATCATACTCATCTTTATCACGTCCCGCCTGAGACCAGTCAGTCGGCGTACCGCCACCACCAGTAGAAGGTTGTGCAGGCGCAGGGGCTTGAGAGGTTGGCGCTGTATAAGCAGGTTCAGTGTAACCTGGTTGTGCGTAGCCTTGTTCAGGTTGCGCCTCAGCCAGCGCTGCAGCTTCTGTTTGTTGTTCTGCCTGCGCCTGTTCGGCTTGAGCAAAAGCAGTTTTTTCCGCTTCGGCTTTAGCCTTAGCTTCACTCTCTGCTTTTGCTTTGGCATCTGCTTCAGCCTTAGCTTTCGTCTCAGCCTCTTTTTTAGCCGCTAACGCTTTAAGTTTAGCCTTGTTTTCAGCCTCAAATTTGGCTTTCTCCGCAGCCTTTTTATCTTTTGCTTTTTTATCTGCGGCGATTTTTTCTTGTTTAGCAGTCTCAGCTTTAGCAGATGCGACATTGTGTTTGTGTACGGTCACACCAGTACCTAAGCCAAGCAAGGCTAGGACTGCTACGCCTACGATAATCCGTTGTTTTACCGTTGTTTCTTGAATTTTTTCTATCATGTTCATTTTATTTGTCTCCCTTTATTGATTATTTCCGACGATAACTAGTGACATTTCTTTATAAAGCACCAGTTCATATTTGGTATGCCCGTTTCTACGGATAAGCTCACGTAATTCATCCATTGAGAACTCGTCATCTAATCCAAGTCTGGTCAATGACCTACCCCTACCATATACTAAGCCACTAAATGGTATCGCACGCCTTTGTTCTCGCTTAAGATGCTTAAGTACTTTCTCCAGCTCATTTGTAATCGCCATTTCTTACCTCTATTTTATCATATTTATAAGATATATATTTGTAGAAAAGTAGAAAACTCTACTTTTCCACCATTCTTTTTTATCACTTCGGATCAAACGAATTAACTACTGAACCTTTAGGCACATTGAAGATATATTTTTCATCTGAAAGAGGCTTGAAGTGAGACCAACGACTACTGTTAAATTCCTTCAAGAGCTTATCAAAGCGCTTATCTTCGTATTTCTGCTTTTTAATGACCAAAGCAGGACTTTCAGCAGTTTCATTGATAAATACCTGCTTATCACTAGATAGACTATACTCATCTTTTAGGTTCAAGAATTGATAGCCGTCCGTCTCTTTAACCACATACCTATAATCTCTTTTGCTTGAGGTTTCAACGCTACCAGAGACAAACAGAAAGCTGCCTGAAACATGACCATTGATTTCTTGTGAGTTTGTCGTATTTAAGTTATAGATTGGGATTGACTCACTAGTCTCTATCTTTTTTGCCTGAGTTAAATACATTTTTTGTATCTCGGATTTTGGCAGCCCTTTATATTTGGCAGTTCTAAACCCTCCTGAACACAGGCAAATAATCAATATAATGGCTAGCACAGGTAAAGGAATAAGCATTGTAATGAACATGTCCTTATCTAGATAATCGTCATAAAGCATGATAAAGAATAACAGTATGATTATCACTATTAAGCTAAAAGCAATCAAACCTATGGTATGAGCCAGCTGATTATTTTTAGGAATTTTACTAATTTCTTTCAAGTATTCTGAATAGGTGTATTTATCCATTTTCGCCCTCTTTCACTATTTTATCGCCGTTTTAGGCTTTGTCTGGAAGATGAAAAAGAAGAAATCATCATCTGATGTATTATCATTGACACGTTTAAGTTCATCCTCGTTCATTTTCCAAGTAATCAAGCCGTTCTTTATTTTTAAAGTCCCTTTATCGGTCACGTCTTTACTGCCATGAACAACACATAGACCGACTAAATCTTTTTTCAAGTATTCAGTGTTTATCGTCTGATCAAATGAATTTGATTTAAAATTATACGTAATAGGATCTACATTTGATTGAAGGACTGATAAACCTTGTTGATTGAAATTCATTGCAGTTGAAAATTTGATTTCTGTATAATGCTTAGTATCAAATGCTCTCAAGCCAATCTCTGTAAAAAGAAATTTATCAAATTGGACTTCTTTTTTATCATCGTTTTCTTTGGCATCAGGGTCAACCGTGTAGCTTTTACTTCCAAAAACTTCTGATTGATTTTTAGCCTCTGCAAGTATATCAGCCACTACTTGCTTTCCTGCTGTCTCATACTCTGGTAAAAAGTGTTGTCCCTTAGTAATCTTTGTCATGTTGCGTTCTTCCACAAACTTGATGAAATGAGTAGGCTTAAAAAGAAAAACTACCACTAGACCAAGGACAACTATTATCAAGGGGAATAAAATTATTCTTCGTATTACTCTAAAAATAAAAATTAAACTGTCCAATGCTTAGTCCCCTTCATTTTTCTGCTTAAAAAAGCTGTCAAAATCTAGCCAAATATCATCCATTAAATGACCGAATTTAGTTACTTTATTACCAAGATCTTCATCTTCAACACGCACATACTTACCTGGTAAATCTTCCCAAGTATCAACACCAACAACTTTAAGTATTTCTGGTATAAGTGCTGCACCACGACGACCAAGTACACGCCCCTTATCTGTTGGCTTATCTAAAACCTCGCCACCCATAACAACACCCCAACCCGCACCTTCAAATCTGATATAAGCCGTGAATATGCCGTGTTCTTCATAGCCTAAGTGTGTGCTTACAATTTTTGCGTTTTTTATTTGATTTGTCATATATTTTTTCCTTTATTTTCTTGAACTTGCATTCTCTAAAATGTAGGCAGAATCATTGTCTACATTTCAGAAAATACAAGCATTTCCTTGTATTTCCGCTACTTAGTCAGCCTTAGAAATCATCAATAGTCATTTGACCATCTACGACCTTATAATCATCAGCCAACGCCTTGTAGGCTTTCACTTTTTGATTTTCAAGGGCGATTGTTTCAAAGTAAAGTTCTAAAGCTGCATCAAGCAAGCTCAAATGTGTTTGACCAGTAGCTGTTTTGAGGATATTCAGCTTTTCATAGCTCTCTAGTGTGACCTTGACTGTCGTCAATTTATTCTGTTTTTTTGGCACCTGCACTTGTTGCTTGCGCCTTGTTTCAAGCGGAATATGTGTCTTTTGACTGTTTTCAGGGTCAAGATACTTACTTAAATTAGCCATGAGTGACCTCCTCAAGTTGCGCCAGAACATTATCAAA
>NZ_BAAGGP010000077.1:0-13689 GCF_054658615.1 Pseudolactococcus yaeyamensis | reverse complement strand
GCACAAGTCCTTGATAGCACTTGCGAAAAAATTTATTTTTCGTAGGCTTATTTAGGGCACCTTAATTTCTCAAATCTTCTAGAATAAATTGACAAGTCTTACTTGACTTATTACCACTAGACTAAAATATTTAAAGCGGTACTTTTTCCTGACCCAGAAGGACCTAAAATAACAGTGAATTGTCCCTTTTTTATGTCAAAACTTACATTTTCAAGTGCTTTAACTTCCTGATCACCTATTTGATAGGTTTTATTGATATTTTCAAAATGAATCATAATTGCCTCCTAATATTTAGATATAAATTTAATTTTTTCTTTTAAATTTGGTTCCTTGTACTGCTCAATAATCTTTTGAGAGACAGCTTCCCTACTTTTATTAATTTTCATTTGCGCCTGTGAAAGAGCTTCTTCTATAGGGACAACAATAGGTAAATCGTAAGTTTCTATAATTTTTTGTCAATCGACTAATCTGGTCTCCTCCAACTATTACAGGGGATATTCCAATATTTACAAAAACATCTTCCATTTCTATATCTGAAAGTTTTCTATACTTTTCAGAAACAGGTCTGTGACCGTCTGCTGCCATTTCAAATTCAACAGGTAAATGAACTGCATCTGTGTACCATTGCTTAGCATGATAAGTTGCAACCTGTCCATAAGCATCTAGATAATTTCAAAAAAATGTTTTAGCTGGTATCCCCAGAACTGCCTTTGCAACCCTATGAATAAGCTTTGAACCCGGATTTATTCCAACTTTCATGCGTACAGTGCCATATATCCATTCATTTAGTACCGAACCATCTGAAATAAAACTACCACACTCTTTATAAAGTACTATTTCTTCACGAATTCGTTCTTCTAGTCTTTTAAGTCCTAATGCCATTAATTCTGTAGAATTCATGTCTTCAAATCGTCTACCTGGATATAAATCAGTCAATATCTCTCTAGCTGACAAAGCATTTATTAACGGAATTCCTGTAGCGATTGATAATGCAATAGTTGTTGTCGTTTTTCCAGTTGAATATGTCCCCGATATAACAAGGCGAATTTCTTTTTTATTCATTAAACTAACCTCCTTAACTATTTGGCAATCTATGTGCCACATTCCCACTAAAAATCACTTCATCGCCTATTGTACTACCTTGCATTTCTAATATCCTCCACTCATCGTCTCCTCTTTTTAAAGTAGAACTTTTTACAATTTCTCCAGTAAGCATTATAGGTTCAATATAAGTAAGAGGTGTAGTGATTTTTGCTTTCACTGTCCTCATCCATAATGTATCACTATCACAACGTGCCATACCATCAAAATTATATACCATCACTTGAGCAAATTGAGAAACGATAATTAACCACTCTAAAATGGAAATGTTGAAATAACAACTGCTCGACATTCCACTATATCTTTCATGAAAAAGTACGTCTCTCACAACATCACAATTTGCATATTTTTCTGTCAAAAAGTCAATATTTGTTAAATCATGCCTAATATTTTTCAAATGTTTTGAAAAATATTTGTCTTCTATATTTTCAGTTAAACAATCATTTTCTAGCAGATATTGAGTTAGTGAAATTTTAAGTTTCATGCTTAAAATTTCTATTCTCGCCCAATATTTATCGTTATCCTGCGTTATTTTCTTTAGGGTTATTGGAATACGATTCAAATCTTCAATTGGAGTAGCACCAGCTTTTATTTCAAAAGAATCTATGCACAATGAATTCAGAGATACTTTTGGATAAAACTTTTCAAAATATCTTTCAAGCAACAGAGCTGATATTACAACTCCATCAAAGGTGCTTAAATGTGGTGTTACATTAATTTCTTTTTTCTTTGACCAACCATCTCTTTGATGTAAGGAAACATATCCCAGATACTCACCATCTTTTTCAACTAAATTATGAATCTTTGAATAATCTGTTCTCTTATGTCCTCCCCCAAAGTACCTTTCTTCGTAATTTCCTAATATTTTATTAACAAACCACTGCTCAACTCGCACATTCTCAATCAATAATAAAACCAGAACAAACTGAATTTTATTTGCCAACGATAAAATATAATCAATTTAAAAAACGCTTTCTTTTGTTTCCTTACGATTATTAAATGAGTACATCTTAATTATAAATTTCTATAAAAAAAAAACATCCGTATTTACCGAATGTCTTTTTGCATAGTTACACATTATAATGATTATACTATCTTTAGTTTTAGTCCCTCTCGAACAGCTCCAATTCTAGAATTTACACCTAGTTTTCTACAAATATTTGACACATGTGTCTCTACAGTTCTCCTACTAATAAACAACGTCTGAGCAATTTGTTCGTTTTTGTACTCCTCTGTTAGTAACGATAACACCTTAAGTTCAATTTCAGACAAAATTGATTGCGTTGTATTCTCAATCAAAAAATCAGGGATTATATGGTTGCCCTTTGAAACATTGATAATACAGCTAATCAACTCTTCGTAACTTGCTTCCTTTCTTAAAAATGCCTTAACGCCTAGCTCTAAAGCTCTTTTATGCAATATTTCTTCATAAAAACCAGAAATTAAAATTATTTTTATTGGTTCTCGTTCTAACTCCTGTATCTTTTTTATTAAGTCAAATCCATGCATTTCTTTCAACATTAAATCCATAATAACAATATCAATTGCTTTATATTTCAAACAAAGTAAAAAATTATCAACATCGTTATAACTACCAACAATATTAAAATTTTCTACTGATTGCAATTTTTCTGTCAATCCATGAAGTACTAACTGATGATCATCAATCAATGCTAAATTTATTTTCATTTGCTTAGTTCCTTTTCTTTTGGGATAACTAGTGTCACTATTGTTTCATCATTTATATCCATAGAAATTCGTCCATTCAATAGTTTTAACTTTTCTTTTATTACATCAAGTCCAAAATGACTCTCTGTTTTTTTTTGCTTTACGTTTAAAGGAAAAATTCCATCATCTCGAACAATAAAATAATAAAAGATATCATCTTCTGAAATTGATAAATAAATTTTCTCTGCTTTACCATGAAATATGCTATTATTCATCAATTCTCTTATAGATCTCAGAACAAAATTACTTATTTTTTCTGAAAAATCAAACTCTACCACTTCTATGTCTATTGAAACCTTAACAGGAAATTTTTTTTGTAATCTATTTACCATATTATATAATGCGTTTTTTAACCTAAGCTCCTGAATCATCAGCGGATAGACATCTGAACATAGCTCTCTCAATAAGTATACCGTCTCTTCTAATATATCTATTGTATCTAGGTTTCCAGAAAAAACAGATTCTTTCTCTTTTAGCTCTCTTATGAAAAAAACAACATCTTGAATAATTGTATCATGAATATGAATAGATATATTTTCTCGTTCTTCCTCTGCAATCAGAAATGACTCCAAAGAATCACTTGAAATCCTATTTTTTCGTATAGCTGATGTCACTTCAGTAAGCATGGATAGCAGAGAATAACTGAGTAAAAAAATGTAAACAACGAGCAATTTTAACGGAATGTAATGACTTAGTAAAATTAGCAGAGTAATAATTATTGTATAAACACTTACAATTATCAAATTTAGTACTTTTTCAGGAACTCTATATCTGAATAAAAAACTCTTTGAAATTATGAGGGTGTGAAAAAGTCCAATTAATGGCAAAAACAAAAATGGAATCACAACTATAAAAGGGGCATGCCACTCTAATTTTAAGATATAACCAAAAATAAAGGGTAACATCCCTAGCAAAGTAAGTAATAACAAATTTGAATAATTACTCTTTCTTTTTTTAAAAACATTCTCTAAGAGAATTAGCAAGAGTAATACAATTAACATATAAAATATTCCGCTAGCTAAATAATTGATTAGTAGCATAGGTATCTTGTTCAGTAAGTTACCACAAAAGAGCATGATATTAATCATCATGATGATTAGGCAAAGTAACATCGCCTTATTCCTTTTCACCTGCTCTCTAATTGTATATATTTTAGAAGAAAATACACCTATAAATAAAGGTAATATGGATAGTGTCGATATAATAAAAAAGCGTCCAATTGAATTTCCTATACTTGAAGGGACAATTGATAGTAGCATAAAAATAATAGTTACTAAAAAATAATAGAAAAAAATACTACGTCTGCTGATAATCTGTCGCTTACTATACCAGAGTAAAAAAATCATTATAAAAATAACACATATAAACAAATAATGATACCTCTTCATGTTTAAAGTATTCTTTACAAAACTAAAAAATATTATATTTCCTTTTCGATTAATCTTTATAGAGTGAGCTTGTTCTACGATTAACCACTTTTTAATAATTTTATTTTTCTCAGGATTTTTTCATCTACTGATAATATAATATCATTCTTTAGCAAACCTGTTTGTTCAGCAGCACCATTTTTTTGTACCATAACAATTTTCCAGCTATCTCCAATTTTTCTTGTACTTATACCAATATAAGTTTGCATTGAGATGCTAAAATAATAAAATATAGATAACAATACTACGATAACACTGAAAAAAATGAGTTGATAAAAATAATAATTTTTTACTTTAGTATTGTTCACATTTATCCTCACATTCCTACCACTTCAAAAATTACTCAAAAGCTTAAAACCATAAATCGTATAGATAAAAATAATCTATTTATCTACCTTTATTCCTGTTCTTATTATAGCAGAAATAGCCTCAGACTTAAATCTAAACTATTGTAATGCAATTTCGTAATTTTTAACAAATTATATTTGTTTGATAACACCTACTTTCCTTAAATATCTCAGATTTCGTTCAATTAAATATGAATGAGCTCATGTTGAAAGTATGAAAAAATAAACCGCATAAAATTCATTTTAGAAAACGTTAATTTCATGCGGTCTATTTTTTATGATTAACATCAAATACATGATGGTTTAATTTTCCTAGTTTAATTCGTGAGTCTCTGAATACTTCTCAATAGTTTTTTAGCGAATAGAGTCAAAGTTCTTTCAACCAGTTTTCAAAACCTTGTTTTCCATACAAAAAACCATAGTCCAAATCTATTAAGTCAACCATTGAAATACAATAAATTACTTTTTCAACACTTGAATCATCAATGCTAATATTATGTTTGTTATTGTAAATATTGAATGCCCACATTGATAATTCTTTTCTATTTTCTTTAGAATCATCATTAATTAACTTATTCAATATAGATTTCAATTCATCTCTTGATAGAATAGATGTATTATTCATTCAACTCTTTCAACCAAATTTCAAAATCTATCGTGTTATACAAAAAACCAGATTCTGAATCATCACAAGGATTTATTAAATCGATCCCTGAAAGACGATCTAATGTTTTTACAACTAGTGGATTTTCAATTTTAATATCAAGTATATCATACAACTCAAATGCCCAGATAGCAATCCTATCACGTTCTTCCTTGGAAGAATCTGAAATCAATTTCTCCAAAACAGTTTCCAACTCATTTTTGGAAGGTATGGTTACATCATTCATTCAAATTTTTCAACCACTCTTCAAAATCAAACTTGTTGTAAACAAAACCATTATCAACAGATGGATCAATTAAATCAACCATGGAAATCCATGACACCACTTTATTTACAATCAAATTTTCACTTTTAAGATTTACATCATCATGAATTTTAAAAGCCCACATAGCAATTTTTTTACGATTTATTTTTGAATCATCGTTAATTAACTGTTCCAGAACATTTTGTACTTCCATCTGTGAAGGAGCATATTTTTCTAACATACTTTTACCTCCTTCCCAGATAGTTACCATCAGCATCAAATATATGATGGTTTAATTCGTGGGTTTCGGGTTTAGGTGCTACACTTCGAACTGTATCATTATGGTCTACTGTTTCATACCAACTTCTTTTATTACCAGTATCAGGATCCCATTCCTTTACAGGTCTAGCTCCTTTCATTTCCCCCTCATTCATTGCTGGTTTGATATCATCATAAAAGCGATATTTCCCATTATCTAATTCTTTTATACCTGCTTTACCATTCTCCTCAGCTTGCCTATAAAATTCATTCAAAAGCTCTTTATTTTGAGGACTAGAGGCATACAATCCATCCGCATTTTGATTGACTGCTTTACTAACTGTTTGTTTAACAGTACTCTCAGCTATCTCATCACCATTTTTAACAATTGTTTTCCCGGTTGTCTTAATAGCTGATTCCGCAGCTTCACTAGCTAGCTCTTTCCCGACTGTTTTACCGACGCTAGAAGTGACAGCTTTAGCTCCTGGGATAACTGTTAAGGCGACATCTAATCCATCCATAGCTTTTTCGACATTGGAAAGTTCACGACCTGTCAGCCAATCTTTTCCTGTCGCTACATTGCTAGCACTACCTATTGTCAACGCTGCTGTTAAACCCATACCAAGCGGTGCAGTAACTGGAATTAAGGTTAAGATACCTGCTCCAATAGATAAACCGATTTTTATTGCATTTTCGTGTTTCTTAACAAAATCTCCAACTGCCTTAGTAGCACCATTCCAAACTGCACTAGCACCTTCACACATTTTACGAATACGTGCTTCGGCTTTTGCTCTAGTTTCTTGAGCTATCGCAACTGCTTGTTGATAGGCTGCTTGTGCTTGAGCTGCTTTGGTAGCTGCCCAGTCAACGGCTTGATTATAGCCTTGCTGGACTTGGTTTGAAACATAGTTGACACCTTGGCTGGCGTAGGAGGCTGCTTGATTATAAACTTGTTGGGCAGAATGGAAAACATTCGAAACAAAATTACCCACCGCATTTGCTACATATTTCACAGCTTTGACAGCTGGTTTTACAACATAGTTGTCAACGATTTGAACAGCTTTTTTAGCTGCTTTCTTAATACCATTCCAGACATCATTCCAACCAAAACGCCCTGCATCATCACGATACATGAATGGATTGTTATTACCATAAATGTATTTATTCTGCGTGACGGGATTTTCTAAGTCTCCTAAAACAGTATCTTGTTGTAAGAAGCGTCCAGTAGTGGTGTTGTACTCTCTCGCTCTCAGATGAATATCTGCACTGTTATCATGGTACTGACTTCTGTAACCTGCTTGGTCGTTGATTCGGCGCTCACTTGAACCAAATTCCTTGTAAAGGTTACTTGAATATAGTCTACCATTTTCTTTAGAAATTTGCGTGATATTGCTCTTCAAACCATCTTGATGATAAGTGTCAAGGTCATTACCTATCGCCATGCCCTTGTTGTCGTCTTGACTTTCTTATCATAGTTGGTGTACTGCTCTTGTAACGGGCTGACATAGGTTTGCGTATAGTCATTCAGATACTCAATCGTGTCAATCATCACAGTTGTATCAACTGCTTTTTTCAGTTTTTCTTCTGTGACTTTGCGACGATTCACATCATGGTCGATGCGCCATGTGCGGTCTTTGATAGGTAAGCAACGTGAGAGAAACTCTGGCATTTTGACGAGTTTCGTCAAAATATCTGAAAGTGTGATATCACTTTCTTCAAGACGGAGCTGTGCCTCTCTGTCTGTCGCTTTCATCCACGACATCATGTCTGTTTTGAGTTTACGGTCGTACTCAGTCGCCGTGCCTTTAGAAATTCGATTACCTAAAGCATCATAGGTGTAGTAAGTTTGTTTGCCCCAAGTTGAACTTTCTTGGATTAAACGTCCTTCGACATCATACTGATAAATCGTGACTTCGCCTAAGCTGCTAGACGTGACCATTGGCATCCCGTAAATATATTATATCAAAAAAACAGACAGATTTCTTATCTCTGTCTGCTTAATCTTTATTACATTAAAGGAAGTTGAAAATATTTTTTATAACTTTCTATAAAAACTAGCATCATTAATTTATAGAATATTCTTCTAGTATATCTTCAAACTTTTTCGTGTTTTCAGGAAGATTGAGTACTTTCAATAATAGTAACATATCAAACCCAAATTCTGATTGATAAAATTTGACAAACTGTATCAATTGGTCATATAAACTATCATTTGGAAATTTTTTCTGTATCTCTTTCCAATCAGGATAAACTGCACCATCCAAAAGATAGTCTGCCTCCTCTCCATTCTCTAAGATATCTCTATACCCTAAGTTAATTAAAAAGGTTCTGATGCCATATAAATCATCATCTTCCCAGAACTGCAAATTTTGTTTTCCAATCCATATTGTAAATTCACTTACCGCAGTAAATTTCACATCCAAATATAAGAGTTTCATTTCCTGCCTCCAAGGTTTACACCCCCATCTTGAATTTTTTCTTCACGTATTTGAACCCAAACTTCTCTTCCATCAGATAAAATTCTTTTATAGATTGTAGATTTTCCAGTTGGATCATTAGGATATGGATTAGCATATTCAGGTTTTATAGAGTCTTCTATTAATTTTCTATTTGTAGGAGTATCTACATCAAAATGACCCTCTGCTTTTCTGAAAATATGATCAAGTTGTGAATCATTTGTCGGCCATTCAACTTTTTTGGCAACTTGTTGCGCAGTCTCTTTAGCACTATTTTGTGCAGTCTCCTTAGCCGCACTCTGAGCGCCTTCCTTGGCTAGAGACTGCACGCCTTCTTTAACAGCGCCACCCGCAAATGGAATCACACCTAGACCAGAGGCAATAACTTCCAACCAGTTACCTGTTTGAACACCATGAGCTGCATCTCGAATGTCACCTATGTCACCAATACCAGGGACGCCACCCAATATTATTTCAAGTAAAGTGCCACCTTTACTTGAATTTTTACTGTAGCTACCTTTTACAACTTGGTCAAGTAATTTTCCAGCACCTTCGCACATCTTACGAATCCTATCTTGACGAATTGCTTTTTCTTTAGCAATTCGCTCAGCCTGAATTCGTTCAATTTCTTGACGAGCATATGGTGAAATATTGGGTTCTATTTGATTACTGACAATTTGATGACCATTAGAATCATAGTAAATAGTCGGAGCACCTGTTGTACTGTAAGTATCATAATTTGTATAGCCCGAGTTTCCAGAACCCGAGTTTGATGTAAATAAATCTTTTACGAAGTTACCAACGGCTTTCGCAGCCTTAACAACTGGTTTTACAACATATTTATCAACGATTTGAACAGCTTTTTTAGCTGCTTTCTTAATACCATTCCAGACATCATTCCAACCGAAACGCCCCGCATCATCACGATACATGAATGGATTGTTATTACCATAAATGTATTTATTCTGCGTGGTTGGATTTTTCAGGCTACCTAAAACAGTATCTTGTTGTAAGAATCTTCCAGTAGTGGTGTTGTACTCTCTGGCTCTCAGATGAATATCTGCACTGTTGTCATGGTACTGACTTCTGTAACCTGCTTGGTCGTTGATTCGGCGTTCGCTTTTGCCAAACTCTTGATAAAGGTTACTTGAATATAGTCTACCATTTTCTTTAGAAATTTGCGTGATATTGCTCTTCAAACCATCTTGATGATAAGTGTCAAGGTCAGTGCCTATCGCCATGCCATTGTTATCATAGATGTTAGTCGCTTGATAGCTTGACTTAACTTTCTTATCATAGTTGGTGTACTGCTCTTGTAACGGACTGACATATGTCTGGGTATAGTCATTCAGATACTCAATCGTATCAATCATCACAGTCGTATCAACTGCTTTTTTCAGTTTTTCTTCTGTGACTTTGCGACGATTCACATCATGGTCGATGCGCCATGTGCGGTCTTTGATAGGTAAGCAACGTGAGAGAAACTCTGGCATCTTGACGAGTTTCGTCAAAATATCTGAAAGTGTGATGTCACTTTCTTCAAGACGGAGTTGGGCTTCTCTGTCTGTTGCTTTCATCCACGACATCATGTCTGTTTTGAGTTTACGGTCGTACTCAGTCGCCGTGCCTTTAGAAATTCGATTGCCTAAGGCATCATAAGTGTAGTAGGTTTGTTTGCCCCAAGTTGAACTTTCTTGGATTAAACGTCCTTCGACATCATATTGATAAATCGTGACTTCGCCTAAGCTGCTACGTTTTTGACTGACATAACCGTTGGCGTCCCATAAATATATTATATCAAAAAACAGACAGATTTTTTATTTCTGTCTGCTTAATTTTAATCAACTAAATAAACATCAAATTTTCTAGGAAGCATTCCATTCTCAAATATTTGTAATGTTTCATTCCAATAACCAGTCACTCTTGAGATTTCTTCTTCCCAATAATGCATCCAAAAGAGAATTCTCGAAAAATTTTCTCCAGCTTTTTCAGGATATGGATAAGCTATCTCTTGAGCGTTACTGATAAACAGAACATAACCATTATCGTTTTTTAACCACTCTAAATCTCTCATTACATCATCTAACCAATTTAGATTTGTTATCTTCTCTCCAAATTGTGTATACTGAAAAGCCTCACTTAATGCGTTTATAAAAGTTTCATCTGTTTTTAAAGTTTCCGAATCAACTTCTGCTACAAAATAGCCCTTACGTTTCAAGTCTAACAGTAATTTATTTTTATCTTCTTTTACAATTCTATATATCTGATTTCTCATATGTCCCCCTATTTTACCCTAACAAATGTTTCATAGTGGTCAGCAGTGTAATACACAGAGCCATCTGTTCCTTGAACAAATCTTTCTGCGTCACGACTACCTTTTGAATAATCAAAATCATTTACATCAAATTCTCTATAAGTTATCTTATTACCACCCGAATCCGTAGCTGGCAATTGATTTTTACTATTTCCCCAATTTCCACCAGCTTTTGTTTTAGAATCTTGCCCAGATACTTTTCCATTCCATCCATTATTATCATATTTCTTATAAATATCTTGAACATTATCAGGTAAATCATCTAGTGATTTAGCGGGAATATTCTTAGCAGCTTGTTGCGCAGTCTCTTTAGCACTATTTTGTGCAGTCTCCTTAGCCGCACTCTGAGCGCCTTCCTTGGCTAGAGACTGCACGCCTTCTTTAACAGCGCCACCCGCAAATGGAATCACACCTAGACCAGAGGCAATAACTTCCAACCAGTTACCTGTTTGAACACCATGAACCGCATCTCGAATGTCACCAGCATCACCAACGACGGGAATACCACCAACTATTATTTCGCCTAAAGTACCGCTTTTACTTGAGTTATTACTATAACTACCTTTTACAACTTGGTCAAAGAATTTACCTACGCCATCCCAGAACTTATCCGCAGTATCACATTGCTTCTGCTTACGTGCCTCGGCTTTCTTACGTGTCGCCTCTGCCGCAACAGTTCTATAATAGATGCCACGTACAATCGGGTCATTTAGATTATATGATTTACCGTTAAGCACCGCAGTTTGCGGAAATTGTCCATAGAGTGAATCGTTGCCAAATGGGGACGGTTGTGGTCTCCAACCACCGTTACCATTGTTAGAAGATGAACCGCCTCCAATAAATAAGTTGACAACTGGCTGAATAACATTCTTATTAACCCAATTTACCCCTGCTTGTACAGCTTTTACAGCTGGCTTAACGATATAATCGTCAACGATTTGAACAGCTTTTTTAGCTGCTTTCTTAATACCATTCCAGACATCATTCCAACCAAAACGGCCCGCATCATCACGATACATGAATGGATTGTTATTACCATAAATGTATCTATTTTGCGTGGTTGGATTTTTCAGGCTACCTAAAACAGTATCTTGTTGTAAGAATCATCCAGTATTGGTGTTGTACTCTCTGGCTCTCAGATGAATATCTGCACTGTTGTCATGGTACTGACTTCTGTAACCTGCTTGGTCTTGAATTCGGCGCTCACTTGAACCAAATTCTTGATAAAGGTTACTTGAATATAGTCTACCATTTTCTTTAGAAATTTGCGTGATATTGCTCTTTAAGCCATCTTGATGATAAGTGTCAAGGTCATTACCTATCGCCATGCCGTTATTGTTGTAGAAGTTAGTCGCTTGATAGCTTGACTTAACTTTCTTATCATAGTTGGTGTACTGCTCTTGCAGTGGGCTGACATAGGTTTGCGTATAGTCATTCAGATACTCAATCGTGTCAATCATCACAGTTGTATCCACTGCTTTTTTCAGTTTTTCTTCTGTGACTTTGCGACGATTCACATCATGGTCGATGCGCCATGTGCGGTCTTTGATAGGCAAGCAACGTGAGAGGAACTCAGGCATCTTGACAAGTTTTGTCAAAACATCTGAAAGTGTGATATCACTTTCTTCAAGACGGAGTTGGGCTTCTCTGTCTGTTGCTTTCATCCACGACATCATATCTGTTTTGAGTTTACGAGCGTACTCAGTCGCCGTGCCTTTAGAAATTCGATTGCCTAAAGCATCATAGGTGTAGTAGGATTGTTTGCCCCAAGTTGAACTTTCTTGGATTAAACGACCTTCGACATCATACTGATAAATCGTGACTTCGCCTAAGCTAGAGCGTTTTTGACTGACATGACCGTTGGCGTCGTACTCGTAAGTTGCGCCTTTGTCACTTGTGATTTCTAAGAGTTGGTTGTCGGCGTTGGTTTTCCACTCTTGAATGCCTTTGAATTTGCCATTGACATCCAAACGAGTAGCGATACGGTTACCAACATAGTCCGTAAATATATTATATCAAAAAACAGACAGATTTATTATTTCTGCCTGCTTAATTTTTACTCCACCTGAATAAAATTGGAAAAAATATTTTTTATTCAGATTAAATTATTTTTCTGTCATTTTTGCTATAAAGATCATATTTTTCTAATATGCCAGTAAAAATATATCATTCGAAAGTACGCCACTTGAATATCGGATAAAAGTCACTATAGCATTCTTCACAAATCCAATAGTATTTACTTTTATCACAATACCCATAAAGTAAATCCCCAGCAGTAAATCCAAATTTTTTCCAACAGAATTGACAGTGGTCATGATCACGATTTGCTATTTTGAAAGCACGATGGTACAAATCAATATCTAAAAGATATAAATCTTGGTCTGTAAATCTCCAATCATTTTTATCATTAGTATGTTTATTGTTTATATTAAAATCCAAAATACCCACCTCATTTCGGAACAATGCTACCATCTGGAAAAATTCGAGAATCTGGTTCTCCTCGCCCAGGTTTGTAATCCCAATGAGGTCCAATAGGATCTGGATGATCTAAATCCGGATGCAAAGACTCTCCAGTTTTAGGATTATACCAATTTCCTTGACTTGTACCAGGAGCCCCGGAACCTCGCCACTCATAATCTTTTCCAGGGGGGTGCTCAGGGTTATTTCCTGGATATGTCGGAGCTTTTTGTTTATTACCACTTCCCTCAGAGACACTCTCAGGCGTAACGTCACGATTATCCAGCTTAAGAGAGCCAAAAGAACCATGGTCAACAAAATTGACTACACCATTGATTACGACAACCGCAACAGTACCCCCAACAACCCATGGGGTTGCAGAGGAGGCAGCCGCTGATGCAGTGGCTGCTGCTGTTACAACTTTTCCCTTGAGCCATCCAGCAATTGTTGTTCCCACCATAGTGCCACCTACTATAGACCATGGATCAGCACCAACGGTTGAACCTAGTTTAGGGAGTTTTGCTGCATCCTCACATTGTTTCTGCTTACGAGCTTCTGCTTTCTTGCGTGTCGCCTCTGCCGCAACTGTTTTGTAGTAGATGCCACGTACAATCGGATCATTTAGATTATATGATTTACCGTTAAGCACCGCAGTTTGCGGAAATTGTCCATAGAGTGAATCGTTGCCAAATG